>NZ_JBIINP010000154.1:0-10209 GCF_044337415.1 Luteitalea sp. | reverse complement strand
CGACCGGCTCGACGTGCCCACCCTGCGCGCCGCCCTGGGCACGCTCGGCCTCGAGACCCTGGGCCTGCACAGCGCCGCACCCGACCGGGCGGCGTACCTGCAGCGCCCGGACGCGGGCCGTCGCCTCGACGAGGCGAGCCACCGCGCGCTCGACGTCCTGGGCCTGCCGTACCAGGCCGACCGCCACGACGTGGCCTTCGTCGTGTGCGATGGCCTGTCGTCGCGCGCCGTGCAGGCACACGCGGTGCCGCTGCTGCGGGACGTGCTGCCGGCGCTACGCGAGCAAGGTGGCTGGGAGGTCGCCCCGGTGGCGGTGGTGGAGCAGGGCCGGGTGGCCGTTGGCGATGCCGTCGGCGAGGCGCTGCGCGTGCCCCTGGTGGTCGTCCTGATCGGCGAGCGTCCCGGACTGAGCGCCCCCGACAGCCTGGGCGCCTACCTCACGTGGGATCCGCGTCCGGGCCGCACCGACGCCGAGCGCAACTGCATCTCGAACATCCGGCCGGAGGGGCAGGCGCCCGCAGACGCGGCCCGCCGCCTCGTCGCACTGATGACCGAGGCCAGGCGTCGCGAACTCTCGGGCGTGAACCTGAAGGACGAGCACGACATCCCCCCATCGGCCGCCTCGAGTCCCATCGCGCTGCTCGGGGAATCCGGCAGCCTCCGGTAACTCCAGGACCCATCCGTCAACGCCAGTTGGCGCTCCAGTCGCCCCTCGTCGGCGCGTCGCCACGCGGGCCGATGCGGGCAACATTCAGGTCAGCAACGACTTACACGCATTCGGGTGACGCGGCCAGCGACATGGCGTGGACCTTGCTCAAGACAGGGGCACGCACACGCGCCGCGTGACACGTCGGCATGTAGCCAACCTGGCGGGCCAACCTCCCTGCGACGAGGTCACCCGGCCGTGTGCGAGGTCGCGCCATGGTGGCGCGCCAGTCACCAGGAGGTTCCCATGATCCGTTCGCTGCTCACCGCCGCCCTCGCCCTCGTCGTCCTGCTGGCCCCCGTCGTGCCTGCCACGGCCCTTCCGCAGGATGAACGGCCGAACGCACCCACGCAGGTCGTCAACGTCAACAGCGCGACCGCCGCGCAATTCGAAGCGCTCCCCGGCATCGGTCCCAGCATGGCCCAGCGCATCGTCTCGTACCGCGAGAAGAACGGGCCCTTCAAGAAGCTCGAGGACCTGATGAACGTGCAGGGCATCGGCGAGAAGTCGTTCCTGAAGCTGCGTCCGTACCTGTCGGTCGGCGCACAGGCCGACGCCCGTGCGAGCAAGGACTAGGACGGACGGGTCGAGGCGCTCCGAAAGGGGCGCCTCGCTTCCAGAGACGGTACTCGTGCTGGCGCTGGCGGCACTGGTGGGAGCCAACGGTCTGCAGGCGCTCGACGCGATGCGACGAGAGCGCGCGGGACGAGAGGCCGCCCGAGGGGTTGCATCGGACCTCCGGGCCCTGGCGCAGGAGGCGCGGCGGCTCCGGCGCACCGTAGCCGTCGAGTTCGACCTGCGCACACCGGGCCGGTGGCGCGTGGTCGACGACGGCAACGGCAACGGCGTGACGTCGGTCGAGATCGAGGCCGGTGTCGACAGGGCGCGCCCGTGGAGGGACGTGGTACGGGAAGGGCACGCGGTGCTCGACGTGCCGCGCGACGTGCCGGCGGCCGACGGCGAAGGCGTCGTTCGCGCCGGCAGTGCGGCGGTCTCGCTGGGCGCCGCGCCACGCCTCACCTTCACCCCCCGGGGAACGGCATCGTCTGCATCGATCTACCTGGTCGGGCCGTCGCAGGCGGTGTACGCGGTTCGCGTCCTCGGTACCACCCAGCGTATTCGCCTGACGTGCCTCTCGGATGCGGGAGCCTGGGAGGCCTGCTGAGGATGACCATGCTGGTGATCAACGAGCGGCGCCGCGAACCGAGGGTCCTTGACGCGGGTCCCGGCGAGGCGCCGCAGGTGCCCGGTGCACGCGTGCTCGAGGTGATCGACAGGTCCCGCCACGGCCTGCGCTGCCGGCTGAGCCAGCCGGTCAGGCCAGGTCGCACCATGGGACTGCGATTGCCAGGCGGCGCCGGACTGGTGCTGGCACAGGCATGGGTGGTGCGGTGCGAGGTGTGTCGCATCACCCGCCATGGCGTCCAGTACGAAGCCGCATGGCGCTTCGACTCGCCCTGGCAGCATGAGTAGCAGCTACACACGGGCGTTCCCACCCTTTCGCGCTCGCGGAGGTCGCCCGAGTTCGAACCTCGACTCGGAGGCCAGCAGCAGCCCTGCAACGCATGGCGCAGGACTTGAGTTGGCCTTCGACATCCGAACTCTGTCCGCCGGGCTGACACAGGCCCGCGAGGAAGCCCACACCCATGACCGACCGTGTAGTGTCACTGGCCGCGCCAGACGACATGACCTTCGACCTCGCCACGTTCCTCGACCAGGTGGTGGCGATCCTTCGCGCCGAGACGAGGGTGCGCGAGGGGGTGGAGCGACTGCTCGCCATCACGTATGGCCTCACGCAGCCCGCGATCCACCTGGCGGGTGAACCGCTGGACCTCTCGTGTGGCCGACGCATGTTGAGCGGCGGCACCGAGACCCTGCGCGTCACGGCCATCGGCCACGAGCCCTGGAGGGCCGAGGCGGCGGCGGTGCAGGCACTCGCGGCGGTGGCGCCGCTCATCGTGGATTCTGAGCGGAAAGTCGCGGTGAGGTCGGTGACCCGGAGCCTGACATCGGAGCAGGGCGGCCTGGTCGGCGTCACGCCGGTCATGCGTCAGCTGCACGAACGCATTGCGAGGGCCGCCGGCAAGCCGTTCATCGTGCTCGTGCAGGGCGAGAGTGGCGCGGGCAAGGAACTGGTGGCCAGACGTGTCCATGCCCTCAGCGATCGTGCCAGTGGGCCGTTCGTCGCCCTGAACTGCGCCGCCATCGTCGAATCGCTGCTCGAGGCGGAGTTGTTCGGGATCGAGGAGCGGACGGCCACCGGCGTCCGCGGCCGACGCGGCAAGTTCGAACTGGCCGACGGCGGGACGCTGTTCCTCGACGAGGTCTCCGATCTGTCGACCTCGGCGCAGGCCAAGCTCCTCAGGGTCATTCAGGAGCCGACCATCGAACGGGTCGGCGGCCATGGCGGACGACGGGTCGACGTGCGGGTGATTGCCGCCACCAATCGGCCGCTCGAGAGCCTGTGTCGCCGCGGAGAGTTCCGGTGGGACCTCTACTACCGGCTCAATGCCATCGAGATCGGCGTGCCCCCGCTGCGCGCCCGCCGCGATGACATTCCGTACCTGGTCGAGGCCATCCTGCAGCGTGCGTCCGACGGACAGCCGTACCGGGTGTCGGCCGAGGCCATGGAGGCGCTCCGGCTCCACGACTGGCCAGGCAACGTGCGCGAGCTCGAGCGCGTGATCGAACGCGCCATCACCCTCGCGCCCTCCCACGTGCTGCAGGTGGACGACCTTCCGGACGGCGTGACCGGACGGTACATCGACACGTTCCAACCCGGCGAGCAGGCCGGCGATACGATGCGGGCGTGGGGGAGCCGGTATGCCCGCTACGTCCTGGAGCGCGCCCAGGGCAACAAGCGTGAGGCCTGCCGCGTGCTCGACATCAGCTACCACACGCTGTGCGCCTACCTGGCCTACCAGCCGGGGAGCGAGCCTCGGCGGTGCCGCGAGGGCGCTCAGGGAGTGCCGGCGGCCAGCGAGCCGCTCCGTGGGGCGCTGCGGGCGTCCGCGCCCTACGCGGCGGCGCCCTTGCCGCTCTCGACGGTGGTGCACGACCGGTCGAGCCCGCCCCTCGACACACAGCGATTGCCTGCACTAGAGTGACGAGAATCCATCGCATCGTCGTCGCCCTGTGCGACGCAGGAGTCCAGTCATGAAGCAATCGCGTTCCTCGTTCCGCTTGTCCGTGCCCCTCGCAGCCGTGGCTGCCGCGGCAGCCCTCGGTGCCACCGTGCTGGCCACCTCGTCGGGCGCCACGGGCGCCGGCGCGGCCGCACAGGCGACCTTGAACACCGTTTCGGCCGAGGAGAAGGCCGCCGGCTGGCGGCTGCTCTTCGACGGCACGTCGACCAAGGGGTGGCGCAATGCCCACGCCGACACGTTCCCGAGCAAGGGCTGGCAGGTGAAGGACGGCCTGCTCACGGTGCTCGAGTCGGGCGGGGGGGAAGCCGCGAACGGCGGCGATATCGTCACGCTCGAGGAGTACGGCGACTTCGAGCTCAAGGCCGACGTGCGCCTCAGCAAGGGCGCCAACAGCGGCATCAAGTACTTCGTCACCGAGAAGCTGGGCACGCCCGGCAGGGGCTCGGCCATCGGTCTCGAGTTCCAGTTGCTCGACGATGCGGTGCATCCGGACGCGAAGATGGGCCGCGAGGGCAACCGGACGTTCGGGTCGCTGTACGACCTCATCGCCGCACCCGCGTCCAAGCCGGTCAAGGCGATCGGCGAGTGGAATTCGGTGCACATCGTGTCGAAGGGCACGAAGGTGGAGCACTGGCTGAACGGCACGAAGCTGATCGAGTTCGATCGGGCGAGCGCGGCCTTCGACACGCTCGTCGCCGCGAGCAAGTACAAGGACTACGTCGGCTTCGGCAAGGCCAAGAGCGGCCACATCCTGCTGCAGGACCACGGGAACACGGTGTCGTTCCGCAATGTCAAGGTGAAGGGCGCCGCGCTCCCCAACACCTAGGGCCACGGGGTTCCTTGAACCCCCACCCCTGAGCCTGTATTGTTGAAGGGTTGCGGCCCCTCCCGGGCCGCGTCCCTTCGCGGCATGACCCACTCGCAGACCACCCTCAAGCAGACGCCCCTGCACGCCACGCACCTCGGCCACAAGGCACGCATGGTGCCGTTCGGTGGCTGGGACATGCCCGTCGAGTACTCCGGCATCACCGACGAGCACATGGCCGTCCGCACGCGGGCCGGCCTGTTCGACGTGAGCCACATGGGCGAGATCGAGATCGCCGGCGCCGACGCGCTGGCGGCCGTCCAGAAGATCTCCTCCAACGACGCATCGCGGCTGGCCATCGGCCAGATTCACTACTCGGCGCTCACCACGCCCGACGGCACGTTCGTGGACGACCTGCTCGTCTACCGGATGGCCGACGACCACTTCCTGCTGGTCGTCAACGCGTCGAACATCGACAAGGACTACGCCTGGATCCGGAGCCAGGTGGCCGAGTTCGCCGATGCGCCCGCGGTGAACAACAGCAACCGGTACGCCCTGCTCGCGCTCCAGGGGCCGCTGGCCGCCGAGGTGCTGCAGACGCTCACCGCCGTCAGCCTCGCCGACATCAAGTACTACTGGTTCGAGAACGGCGAAGTGGCCGGCGTGCGCGGCATGATCTCGCGCACCGGCTACACGGGCGAGGACGGCTTCGAGGTCTTCGTGCCGCCGGCGCAGGCCGCGCACGTGTGGCAGGCGATCCTGCAGGCCGGTGCGGCCGCCGGCGTCGTGCCTGCGGGCCTCGGTGCCCGCGATACGCTGCGCCTCGAGGCGTCGATGCGCCTGTTCGGCAACGACATGGACGAGACCACCACGGTGCTCGAGGCCGGGCTCGGGTGGATCGTCGGCTGGAAGAAGGAAGCCTTCACCGGCGCGGATGTCCTGCGCGCCCAGAAGGCCAGCGGCGTCGAGCGGACGCTCGTGGGCCTCGAGATGATCGACCGCGCGATCGCGCGGCACGGCTACCCGGTGATCGTCGACGGGCAGTCGGTAGGCATCGTCACGAGTGGTACCCAGACGCCCTTCCTCAAGAAGGCCATCGCCATGGCCTACGTGCCCTCGGCCGTCGCCGAACCCGGCCGGGAGGTGCACGTCGAAGTGCGGGGACGGCTCGCCGCCGCCCGCATCGTCCCGATGCCGTTCTACAAGCGGCCCAGGAGTTGAGCACGATGTATCCCGCCGACCTGAAGTACACGAAGGACCACGAGTGGATCCGCACCAGCGCCGACACGGCCGACGTGGGGATCACCGACTACGCCCAGCAGCAACTCGGTGACGTCGTGTTCGTCGAACTGCCGCAGGTGGGCCGCGTGCTCGCCCAGGGCGAGGTGTTCGGCACCATCGAGTCGGTCAAGGCGGTGTCCGAGCTCTTCTCGCCCGTCGCTGGCGAGATCGTGGCCGTCAACGACGCCCTCACCAGCGCGCCCGAGCAGGTCAACAGCGACCCGCACGCGGCGTGGATCATCAGGGTCCGGCCGACCACCCCGGCCGACCTCGACAGCCTGCTCGACGCCGACGCCTACACGCAGCACGTCGGCTGAGGGCCGACGTCGGGTCTCGCCTCGCCGCCGAGTCGGAGGCGGATGGGACCCGCGCCGCGTCACAAGAGAGGCGCGCGCCGTCGCGCGCGCCGCACCACCCGTTCCCGCCGCACCCACACATGACCCCAGTGGCCACTGACGCGTTTGCCCTTCGGCACATCGGGCCCCGCCCCGAGGACCGCGACCGCATGCTGCACGCCCTCGGCGTGCCCTCCCTCGACGCCCTGATCGACCAGGTCGTGCCGGCACACATCCGGCGCACCGAACCGCTCGTCGAGCCGGCGGCCGAGACCGAGCAGGCCTTCCTGGCGCGCCTCCGCACCCTCGAGGCGAAGAACGCGCGCTTCCGCACGTTCATCGGCGCGGGGTACTACGGCACGGCGACGCCGGCCGTCATCCAGCGGATGGTCCTGGAGAATCCGGGCTGGTACACGCCGTACACCCCGTACCAGGCCGAGATCGCGCAGGGCCGTCTCGAGGCCCTGCTCACGTTCCAGACGGCGGTGAGCGACCTCACCGGCATGGACGTCGCCAACGCGTCGCTGCTCGACGAAGCCACCGCTGCGGCCGAGGCCATGACGTTGCTGCGCCGGGTCAGCAAGAAGCCGGCGAGCGCGACGCGCTTCCTCGTCATCGGCGAGGTGTTCCCGCAGGTCCGCGAACTGCTCGTCTCGCGCGCGGAACCGCTCGGCCTCACCGTCGAATCGGTCGCCCCCGGCGCGGTCAGCTTCGCCGAAGATGTGTTCGGGGCGCTGGTGCAGTATCCCGATGGCCATGGTGCGGTCACCGACATCGCGCCGCTGATCGAAGCCGCGCATGCCGCAGGCGCGCTGGTCGCGGTCGGCTCCGACCTGCTCGCTCTGACGCTGCTCGTCCCCCCGGGCGAACTTGGCGCCGACGTGGTCTACGGCTCGGCCCAGCGCTTCGGCGTACCGCTCGGGTACGGTGGTCCGCACGCCGCGTTCTTCGCCACGCGCGAGGCGTACGTCCGGCAGTCGCCCGGCCGCATCATCGGCGTGTCGGTCGACGCGCAGGGCGGCTCGGCCTTCCGCATGGCGCTGCAGACACGTGAGCAGCACATCCGCCGCGAGAAGGCCACGTCCAACATCTGCACGGCGCAGGCACTGCTGGCCAACATCGCCGCCTTCTACACGGTGTTCCACGGCGCCGAGGGCCTGCGGGCCATCGCGAGCCGCGTGCACGGGCAGGCCGTGCAGTTGGCCACCGCGCTCGCCGCGATGGGGCTGACCCAGCACAATGCCGCCTTCTTCGACACGCTGCACGTCTCCGGCGTGGATGCGGCGTCGCTGCGCGCGACGGCCGAGGCGCACCAGGTCAACCTGCGGTACCTCGCCGATGGCACCGTCGGCATCAGCCTCGACGAGACGACGACGGGCGACGATGTGATGCTGCTCGCCAACGTGTTCGCCAAGGCAACCGGGCGTGGCGTGCAACTGGCCGCGGGCGTGCCGTCGCCGGTGCCGACCGCCCTGCAGCGCACCTCGGCGTACCTCACGCATCCGGTCTTCACCGAGCACAGGTCCGAGCTGCAGATCACGAGATTCATCCGTCGGCTCGAGCGCAAGGACATCGGGCTCGACACCTCGATGATCCCGCTCGGCTCCTGCACGATGAAGCTGAACGCGGCGGCGGAGATGTTGCCGATCACGTGGCCGGGATTCGCGGGCCTGCACCCGTTCGTGCCGGTCGACCAGGCCTCGGGCTATCAGGAGATCTTCCGCGACCTCGAGCGCATGCTCTGCGACATCACGGGCTTCGCGGCCGTCTCGCTGCAGCCCAATTCGGGCGCGCAGGGCGAGCTCGCGGGCTTGATGGTGATCCGCGCGTATCACCTCGCGCGGGGGGATGCCCACCGCACGGTGGCGCTGATTCCCTCCTCGGCGCACGGCACCAATCCCGCGAGTGCGGTGATGGCGGGCATGAAGGTCGTGGTCGTCGCGTGCGACGCCAACGGCAACGTCGACCTCGCCGACCTCCGGGCCAAGGCCGAGCAGCACAAGGACACGCTCGCGGCCCTGATGGTCACCTACCCGTCGACGCACGGCGTGTACGAGGACGCCATCCGCGAGATCTGCGAGATCGTCCACGCGCACGGCGGGCAGGTCTACATGGACGGCGCGAACATGAACGCGCAGGTGGGCCTCACGAGCCCGGCGCTGATCGGCGCCGACGTGTGCCATCTGAACCTGCACAAGACGTTCGCCATCCCGCACGGCGGCGGCGGTCCCGGCATGGGGCCCATCGGCGTGGCGCGGCACCTCGCGCCGTACCTGCCGTCGCATCCCGTGGTCACGACCGGTGGCGGCGCGACGGGCATCCACGCGATCTCGGCCGCCCCCTGGGGCAGCGCCCTCATCCTCCTCATCTCGTACGCCTACATGTCGATGCTGGGCGGCGACGGGATGACCGACGCCACGCGCTACGCCATCCTCAACGCCAACTACATCAAGGCGCGCCTCGAGGGGCCGTTCCAGGTGCTCTACACCGGCCGCGATGGCCGCGTGGCCCACGAGTTGATCCTCGACCTGCGTCCGCTGAAGCAGGCCTCGGGGATCGACGAGATGGACGTGGCCAAGCGCCTGATGGACTTCGGCTTCCATGCGCCAACGGTGTCGTTCCCGGTGCCGGGCACGCTGATGATCGAGCCGACCGAGAGCGAGGCGCGTGACGAGCTCGATCGCTTCTGCGACGCGATGCTCGCCATTCGCGCGGAGATTCAGTCGGTGATCGACGGCACGGTCGACCCGAAGGACAACGTGCTCAAGCACGCGCCCCACACGGTGGCGGTGGTGATGGCCGACGAGTGGACGCGGCCCTACCCGCGCAGCGCCGCGGCTTTCCCGCTGCCATGGTTGCGGACGCACAAGGTCTGGCCGACCGTGGGCCGCATCGACAACCCCTACGGCGACCGCAACCTGCAGTGCGCTTGCCCGCCGTTGACCGAGTACGCGGAAGAGACCGTCACCGCGTAGCCACATAGGTAGCCACATAGGTAGGGCGCGATGTCCCCATCGCGCCGTTCGTGGCTAACGGCGGCGTGAGGACACGCCGCCCTACCTTTTAGGAAAGCCTCGAGGGGATCGCGTCCTCGAACGCGTCCATCAAGCGCCGTGTGGTCGGCCCAGGAACGCCCGGGCCGATGCGCACGTCTCCGACCTGGACGACGGGGACGATGGCCTTCGTCGTGCTGGTGAGGAACGCCTCGTCCATGGAGGCGAGGTCGGCGCGTCGAAGCACCCGTTCCTCGGCCGCGACACCCGCCCCGGCCGCGACCTCGAGCACGAACTGCCGCGTCACGCCCACGAGCAACCCCGCATCGATGGGCGGCGTCAACAGCACGCCGTCGCGCACGAAGAAGATGTTGGACTGCGCGCACTCGCAGAGTTCGCCGCGATGGTTCTCCATCAGGGCCTCGACCGCGCCCTCGCGCAGCGCCTGCTGCATGGCCAGCGCATTGTTGAGCAGGTTGTTCGACTTGATGGCCGGGTCGACGCTGCCGGGGTGGTTCCGCACCACCGAGGCCAGCGCGATGCGGACGCCGTCGCCCAGGGCCGCCGGCGTCGGGTCCACCTGGGGCTTCACGATGATGACGAGGGTCGGGACAGGGCACGTCAGCGGGTCGTACGCGATCTCGCCGACGCCGCGCGTCAGCAGGATCCGGACGTAGGCCTCGCCCTCGAGTGCCGCCACGGCCGTCGTCTCCCTGATGCGCGCCAGCAGCGCGTCGTCCGACAGCGGGCATGCGAGGGCAATGCGGGCCGCCGAGGCGTGCAAGCGCCGGATGTGCTCGGGGTAGAGGAACGGGCGTCCGTCGTACGTCCGGAGCACTTCGTACACGCCCTCGCCGAACAGGAACCCGTGGTCGAACACGGACACCCGCGCCTCGTCACGACCGTACAGGCGGCCGTCGATGTTCACCGCGACTGGCACAGC
>NZ_JBIINP010000376.1:0-2805 GCF_044337415.1 Luteitalea sp. | reverse complement strand
GCGTGCGCGCCTTCTTCGGCGTCGGCCTCGATCACGAGGCCCCGCGCTGCAAGATCGGCTGGATTCGCGTGCCCGGGGGCGCCACCCTCGAGATCTTCGGGTTCGAGCCGAAGCTGCCTCCCGACCGGATCCCCTGGAACAAGGTGGGGCAGACCCACTTCAGCTTCAACGTGCGCAACGTGCACCGCTGGCACGACTACCTGAAGGGCAAGGGCGTGGAGATCGTCAGCACGCCGGAGCAGTCGCCGCGGGGCCACTGGTTCTTCTTCGTGCGCGATTTCGACGGCAACCTGATCGAGATGATCGACCTGCGCCACATGTACTACGTGCTCGGCTGGCTCGGCGCCCTCGGGGGCTGGGTGTTCCGGCGCGGGATGTACAAGCACTACTACCAGCGCTGAACCCGGGCCGCCACCGGCCCTGCGTGGTGATCGCCCGAGACGCCGAAGGCCGGACCCGTGAGTCCGGCCTTCGCTGGTCGCACGCTCCGCGCGCGACTACTTCTTGCGCGTCGTCCGCGGCGCGCTCTGGCTCACGGCAATCTGCCTGCCCGCGATCGTGATCGTGGTGCTGCGCGCGCCGCCGGTGTTGGCCGGTGTCGTCACCGTGACGGTCCCGTTGCCGCTGCCGCCGCTGGTGTTCATGGCCACCCACGTCGCGCCCGCGTCGTTGGCGGTCGTCCAGGCGCAGCCCGTGGGTGCGGTCACCGTGACCGACCTGGAACCGCCGGACGCCGAGTAGGAGAGCGACGTGGTCGACACCGTGTACGTGCAGGTCGGAGTCGTGGGCGTCGTGCTGCCGCCGATGCTCTTGAACGCCGCGACGGTCGCGATGTTCTCGGTGAGCGTCCGGGCGTTGTCCTGGCCGGGCGTGCCCATCACCAGGCCGTTGTAGAAGGCGCTGGGGCTCGACAGGTAGGCGAGCCGCACGGCACTGCCGTAGGACATCACCGTGCGGAAGGCGCCCGACGGATCCTGGTAGCCGTAGGCGTACGCCGTCGAGGCGGCGCTCGAGGCGTTGGCCGGGTCGTGATGGAGCCCCTGGTTGTGGCCGACTTCGTGTGCGAACGACAGGTTGCCGACGGCGCAGGTGCGATCCACGACGCTGAAGGCGTGCGGCGCATACGAGGTCGACACGGTCGTCATGATGCCGCCGAAGCCGCAGCAGCCGTTGGCGCGATAGCCCTCACCGATCATCGAGACCACGTCGGCGCCGACCTCGTTGCGCTTGGTGTGCACATCGTTCATGTACAGGTCGGTGGTGCCCCGCAGGTTGCTGAGGTCCGTGGTGATGCTCGCCGGCGTCTCCACGTAGTCGACCTGTCCGGCGTACACGAGACGGAGCACCGCATTGACGCCGCTGTTGGCGTACACCAGGTTGGCGTTGTCGACGGCCGCGAGCGCCAGGCTGTTCATGGCCGCCGCGCCGCCGCCCGCCGTCTCGGCTCTCGGCGTCCACACCACCATCACGTCCACCTGCACCGGAGTGCCGGTCAGCGCTGCGGTCGTGGCGCCGGGCTCGGTGGCCACCAGCGCCTGGTCGCCGACGAAGTTGCCCGGATCCTCGAGGACCTAGAAGTGGATGCCCTCGAACTCCGGGTCGTCGGTGGGGAAGGCGCCGGGGTCGAGTTCGGCGATGCTGTACTGGCCGTCTGGCTCGAGGCCGATCTCGAAGACGCGGCCGTCGGCGAAGACCGTGCCGGTCATCACGCCGCGCGACATGGCGAGGACGGCCTGCGCCCCCTGCTCGCCCTGGCCCACCCAGACCAGCGAGTCGACGCTGGCCCGCTTGATCTTGGTGCGCGTCAGCACCGGCTGCACGTCGTCGAACAGGTGCAGGCGAAGGGAGGCGGCATCGAGCGCCCGCAGATTGAGGCGCGCCTTGCGCACCCGCCGCGCGGGGACGTCACGGCGCGAGGCCGAAGACCCGCCTTGCGCGGCAACGAAGAGGTCGGGGACCGTCTGGGCCTGGACCGGAGAGGGAACGATCATCGCGAAGGCGGCGATGATGAGGGCGGCGAGGGAGCGAAGTGAGAGCATGGCGACGGGCGTGCACCAGAGAGCGACACGCTGTCTCCCTGGAGTGCACACGGCGATCCACAGCCAACAGGCCATGGATACGACGACTTACGTTGGTAGGTCGGAGTCGCTCCCCAACTCCGAGTCCGTATTTGAATGTCGTGATTACGCTTTACGTTGTCGGCCCAGCCTGAAGTTGGGTCAAGTGATTATAAAAAGGGCAACTTCAATGCCCTTGTTTAGGAACCATCCTGTGACTAGCGCCGGTTGAGACTCCGGTGCCATGCATGAGGTTGCACGTGACTTTACGATATTGGCTGATGAAGGTCGAGCCGGACGCGTACACCATCGACGCACTCGAACGTGACGGCCGGACCAGTTGGGAAGGCGTACGCAACTACCAGGCGCGCAACTTCATGCGGGATCAGATGCAGGTCGGCGACAAGGTCCTGTTCTACGCCTCCAACGCCTCGCCGTCGGGCGTCACGGGGTTGGCCGAGGTCGTCCGAGCCGGATACCCCGATCACACCGCTTGGACCAAGGATCACGCCTACTTCGACAAGGGGAGCGACCCGGACGCGCCCACCTGGTACATGGTCGACATCGGTCACGTGGCCACCTTTGCCGCCACCGTTCCCCTCGAGACGCTGAAGGCGACCGCCGGTCTCGAGGACATGATGGTCACGCGCAAGGGCAGCCGCCTGTCGGTGCAACCAGTCACGCAGGCCGAGTACGACATCGTGGTGCGACTGGGCACCCGGCGCCCGTGACCCGGCGGGCCCTCCAC
>NZ_JBIINP010000375.1:0-2807 GCF_044337415.1 Luteitalea sp. | reverse complement strand
TGCGTGGCGACGGACGGATCGGGCGTGGCGCCGTACGCCTCGAGCAGCGCAGGGACGTCCATCAGCATGTCGGCGGGCACGGGCTTGCCAGCGAGGGGGTGGGCCATGGGCCTCACCTTACGGCAGAGGGCGCGCGCGCCACAAGCGCGCACGCCCTCTGCCGCACGGTGAATGCCGCGATGCTGCGATGCCGAATGTCGAAAAGCCGTGACCACGCCGGCGACCTCCGCGGTCGAGGGGCCGTGAAGAGCCAGAAGTCCGTAGCCGTCGACCTTCATGGTCGACGGTCAGTGATGCGCGCTCAGGCGTGGTTCCACTGGCGCAGGCGACGGTCCAGCGCATCGAGGTTCGAGGCCGGCGCGAACGGCGGGAAGTCCGCCTGTAACTGCGCGAGGGTCGGCACGGCACCCCACGCCGTCACGCGGAACACTTCGGTCGCGTGCGCCGAGGCAATGCCGAGTTCGCGGCCGGTCCTGTCGAAGCGGGCGCGGAGGATCGCGGCCCACTCCTCCTGCGACGCGGGCGGCGCCATGCCATGTCGGCCCACCCACGGTAGCCACTCGACGATCTGCGACTGGTGGCACCACGTCATGGCGGCGATGGTGTCGAAGGCGTCCTCGACATCAATCGCGAAGTCGAAGGCGTTGGCGCCGAACATGTAGCCGTCGTACGTGTTGATGATCACCGGCACCGTGCACGGGGCCGACTGCGTCTCGTCGGCCGGGTACTCGGGCGTGAACGCATGCGGCACGTTGATCATGTACGCCACGCGACGCACGGCCTCGGCGATCGTCTCGTGATCGTTGTGGATGCCGGCCAGCGGGTCGGCGCCGAGCGGCGGGCAGAACAGGTAGTCGGGCTCGAAGTCGCGGATGGCCTTCCACAACGCCGCGAGCAGGTCGGTGGTCACCTGGAGGCAGGCCTCGCGCGGTGGCTCGCCGTTCGGGAGCCGCAACAACTCGAAGTCGTACTGCCCGATGCTCGCAGAGGCGGCTTGCTCCTCCAGGCGCACGCGGCCCGTCTCTTCGCGCGTGCGGAACTGGTGGCCGGCCTTGCCGTCGGTGCACACCAGCACCTTGGCCTGGAAGGCATCGCCGAGTGCGCGGCGCCACAGCTCGAACGTGCCGCCGGCGGTGAACTCGTAGTCGTCGAAGTGCGCGTGGATGAAGAGCACCTTCATGGCCTCGACACACTAGCAGAGTGCGGCGCGGTGGCAACGGGGTAGAGTGGACCGATGCGCGTCCTGGCGGCCCTCGTCCTTTCATTGGTCTGTGCCAGCCCGGCGGTGGCGCAGCGATTCCCGTTCTCGCGCGACCTGCCGGCCGATGCCAGCGTGGTCGTCGACGTCAACACGCTGAACGGCGCCGTCGAGGTGGTCGGCGGCGCGGCGGGACGGGTGGTCGTCGAGGGGGCGGCCACGGCGAAGGTCGGATTCGGCGTGCCCGCCGATGCGGTGGCCATCGCCCAGCGGGTGGCGGCGCAGCCGCCGATCGACGCCACGCCCTCGTTGGTGCGCCTGGGCGTGCCTGTCGACGCCGAGGCGCGGCGCGCGGTGACCGTCAGCTATCGCGTCGAGGTGCCCTCGTCGGCCACGCTCACGGTCCGCACCGCGTCGGGAGCCATCACGCTGCGCGGCGTCGCCGGCACGGCGACGATCGCCAGCGGTTCGGGCGCGGTCGACCTCACACGGGTGGGGACGGCGGCGGTGACGACCGAGTCGTCAGCTGTGCGTGTGGACGGCGCCGCGGCTCTCGACGTGCGGACGCAGAGCGGCGCCATCGAGGTCGACGCCGTGCCTGGCGCGTTGGCCATCGTCACGGGCAGCGGCAGCGTGCGCGCGTCCCTGCGTCAGGCCGACGTAACGCCTGCCGCGAGTCGCGTCCGCACACGGTCGGGCGCGGTGTCGCTGACCGGCGTGCGTGGGGCCCTCGACGTCGAGACCGACAGCGCGCGTGTGGCGGTGGACGGCGCGCCAGTCGGCGACTGGCAGATCGAGTCCGGCTCGGGAGAGATCCGCGTCACCACGGCGAGGGACGCGGCCTACAAGCTCGAGGCCGAGAGCCGGTCGGGGCAGGTCCATGCGCCCGACACGCTGACCGGCACCCGCGTGAAGAGCCGCGCCGAGGGGCGCATCGGGACGCCGGGCCCGACGCTCCGGCTCCACACCCGGAGTTCCTCGATCCACGTCCGCGTGGCGCCCTGACGCGCGATGGAGAGGCAGGGTGCGTGTCCCCTTCCAGGCCACGCGGACGCCATCCAACAGCGGCGCGGTGGGACACCGCGCCCTACCTCGGCAAGGCGAACGCCACGAGTGAACTCCCCGCGGGACGCCCCGACTTGCCGCCCCCGGCCGAAATCACCACGTACTGCCGGCCATCGACCATGTACGTGCTTGGCGTGGCGTTGCCGCTGAACGGCAGCGTTGCCTGCCACAACACCTTCCCGGTGGCCTTGTCGAACGCCCGGATCGTCTCGTCTGCCGTCGCCGCGATGAAGATGAGGCCGCCAGCCGTCACCACCGGGCCGCCGTAGTTCTCCGTACCGGTCGGCGGAATGCCGCGCGCCGTCAGCTCCGGGTACTCGCCGAGCGGCACCTTCCACTTGATCTCGCCGGTGTTCATGTCGATGGCGTTGAGCGTGCCCCAGGGCGGCTTGATGGCGGGGTAGCCCTCGCGATCGGCCCAGCGCCGGAAGCCGCCGAACGCGTACGGCGGCTCGGCAACGGCCTTCGCATTCGCCGCGGCTGGCGCGGTCGCGGGCGGCTTCTCGGTGCCGAACAGATACCCGGCGATGGCACGCCGCTGGCC
>NZ_JBIINP010000374.1:0-2808 GCF_044337415.1 Luteitalea sp. | reverse complement strand
CCGAGGCCGACCATCACGCCGGTCTTGGTGGGGATGTCCGGCGCGTAGGCCTTGGCGCGCTCGAGCAACTCGAGCGTGCGGGCGTACTTGCCGCCGCTGCGCGCCTTGCGGTAGAGGCGCGGCACCGTCTCCGTGTTGTGATTGAGCACGTCCGGCCGGGCGTCGAGCACGGTCTGCAGCTGATCGGCCTTGCCCTGGAAGTCGGGGATCAGCACCTCGATGCGGCACGAGGGCATGAGTTCCCGCGTCCGCGTGATGGTCTCGGCGAAGATGCCCGATCCGCCATCGGCGACGTCGTCGCGGTCGACCGACGTGATCACCACGTAGTTCAGCCCGAGCACCTTCACGGCATCCGCCACGCGGCGAGGTTCGTCGAGGTCGAGCGTCGCCGGCTTGCCGTGCGCCACCGCACAGTAGCCGCAGGCGCGGGTGCAGACGTCGCCCAGGATCATGAACGTCGCGGTGCCGTGGTGCCAGCACTCGCCGATGTTCGGGCAGCGGGCTTCCTCGCACACCGTGTTCAGCCCGAGGCCCCGCATCAGCTTGGTGAGGCGCAGGTAGTTCTCGGAGCCGGGCGCCTTGACCTTCAGCCACTCGGGCTTGGGCTGGCGCGGGCGAATCACGTGAAGCGGGGCGACGGTGCTCATGGGGAATGGCGGGCGCCCGGCCGGGAGCCCACCCGGTCATCGTAGCACGCGGGTCAGGCGCGGTCGGTGGCCACCGGTGCCTGCTCGGCGGCCAGTTCCCTCACGCTCCGGACCAACTGCTCGGGCCGCCACGGCTTCTGCAGGAACACCGTGTGGGGGGCGGTGGTGAGGTCGCCCGCTTCCTCCACGGTGAACCCGCTCGTCAGGAGGATCGGCAGCTCCGGCCGCCGGGCGCGCACGTGCTGGAGCACGGCCCGTCCCTGGATGCCGGGCAGCGTCAGGTCGAGCACGATGGCGGCGAACGCATCTGGCTGGGCGTCGAAGGTCGTCACGGCATCCTCGCCGGTCGGCACCTCGGTGACGGCGAAGCCGGCGCGCCGCAGTGCCACGCGCGCCACGTCGCGCACGAGGCGCTCGTCGTCGACGACGAGGATGTGTGCCGCCGGCAACTTCGCATCGGGCGTGGCCGGCGCCGGGGGCAGCGCCATGGGCTCGCGTCGCGCGACGGCCTTCGGGGGCGGCTGCAGGTCGGCCGACGGACGGGCGCACGGGAACAGCAACGTGAAGGTGGTGCCGACCGACGGCTGGCTGGCGACCAGGATCCGGCCGCCATGGCTGCGCACGATGCCCTGGACGGCGGCCAGGCCGAGGCCGCGACCCGCGGGCTTGGTGGTGTAGAAGGGGTCGAAGATGCGGGCCTGCGTGTCGGCGTCCATGCCCGACCCGTTGTCACGCACCTCGAGCCACACGTAATCGCCCGGCGTCAGCCCCAACACGCCGGGCTGGTGCGAAGTGGCGGCCTCGCCGGGCCGCAGCGTGCGCGTCCCGGCGGTGATCCGGATCTGCCCGGGACGGTCGCCAATCGCGTCGGACGCATTGGTGATCAGGTTCATCACCACCTGTCGCAACTGCGAGGGGTCGCCGGCGACGAGCGGGAGGTGCCGCGGGAAGTCGAGCGACACGGTCACGGACTTGGGAATCACCGAGCCGAGCAGTTCCCGCACTTCCTCGACCAGTCCCTCGAGCTTGACCGGCAGCACGATGAAGCGGCCGCGGCCCGAGTAGGCGAGCATCTGCGAGGTCAGCTCGCTCGCGCGCAACGCGGCGCGTTCGATGCGCTCCACATGCGGGCGTCCCGGGGCCTCGCCCGGCAGTTCGGCCAGCGCGAGGCTCGCCTCGCCGAGCACGCCCACGAGGAGGTTGTTGAAGTCGTGCGCGACACCTCCCGCCAGCACGCCGAGGCTCTCGAGCCGCTGGGCCTGCTGGATGCGCTCGTCGAGCAACCGGCGCTCCCGCTCGGCGCGTTCCCGCTCGAGCATCTCGTGGCGCAGGGCGGCCGTGCGCTCGTCGACCAGGCGCTGCAGGTGCTGCTGGTCGGCGCGGAGGCGCTCGATGCGCCAGCGCACGGCGCCGATGATGGCGAGGCCGAGCAGCCCCGTCGCGAGGGCGAGGAACCAGCGGGTTTCGTAGAAGCGGGCCGGTACGGTGAAGGTGAGCGTGCGTACGGGGCCTGGCGCCGCCCCGCGTCGCGCCCGCGCGCGCACCTCGAAGGAGTAGTCGCCCGGCGCCAGGTTGGTGAAGGCGGCGATCCGCGACGTGCCGGCGTCGATCCACGCGCTGTCGAGCCCCTTCAGGCGGTACTCGTACTGCACGGCCCGGCCGCCCATCAGGTAGGCCGCGCTGTAGGTCACTTCGAGGGTACGCGCCCGCAGCGGCGACGTGGACACCTCGTTCAGCGCCGTCGGCTGCTGGTTGACGCGGACCTGGTCGATGCCGACCTCGGGCGCCTTCTGCCTGTCGGCAATCTCGGTGGGGTCGAAGATCACCAGGCCCTCGACGGTGGCGAACCAGAGGCGGCCGTCCTTGCCCAACCAGCTCAGGGGCTGGTTGCCGTCCGTGCCGTCGCTGCCGGGCACGCCCTCTGCCCGGCCGTACTGGGTGACCGACAAAGGGCCGCCCCGGCCGTCCATGCGCGCCTGCACGTCGGTCATCCGGACCACCGCGAGGCCCTGCGACCCGGTGAGCCACAACCGTCCGAGGTTGTCCTCCATGACGTCGAAGATGACGTCGTCGGGCAGGCCATCGCGGGTGGAGACGCCCGTGATGCGTCCGTTGCGCAGGGCGAACAGGCCGCCGCCGTAGGTACCGATCCAGACCACGC
>NZ_JBIINP010000372.1:0-2811 GCF_044337415.1 Luteitalea sp. | reverse complement strand
AGGCCGACGTGCGCCGCTGCCTCGAGCGGTGGCATGCCGGCGACAACGGCATCCTCGACCTCAGCGAGGCGTCGCGGCTCGAACTCGGCACGGGATGGCTGGTCCCGCCGCGCATGCTCCACGCGCCCGGCTCACTGTGCACGTACGAACCGCAGTGGGCCTCGGACGTGAAGTCGATGTACCAGTCGCTGGTGGACGGTCAGGCCGTGCCCCGCGACCTCCTCGTGCAGGACGTGCCACCGGAGCATCACGACGATCTCGACTACCTGGTCGAGCAGTTGGATTGGGACCTGAACCTCGACAAGACGTTCCGGGAGCGGCACCTGCTGCGTCCGCGTGTGGCAAGCGAGGGGCCGGGCTTCGTGGACCGCTGGGTGGTCTACGGGACCTTCGCGAACGGCGACCTGTTCTCTGCCAAGGAACTCACGCTGGAGCCAGGCGCGACCTGCACGGTCCGCGATACCAGCGCGTGGACGCTGGTGTGCGTCCAGGGCACGGGGACGATCAACGGCGAGCCGATCTCGAGCCCGTCGATGCTGCGCGTGACCGACCTCAGCGACGACGAGTGGTTCTGCAGCGACGCGGGCGCGCGGCAGGGCGTGACGTTCACCAACACGTCGCGCAGCGAGCCGCTGGTCACGCTGCGCTGCTTCGGTCCAGGAGGCCAGGGGTCGTAGGCGCCGCACCGGGCACCCGTGCCTCCCCCGACGTACCCCAGACCGTCGCCCAAGGGCGACGGCTAGCCGTATCGTCCCTCGACGTAGTCGGTCGTGCGCGAGTCCTTCGGGGAGAGGAAGAGCTGCTCGGTCCGCGCGTGCTCGACCACTTCGCCCAGCAGCATGAACACGCACTCGTCGCTGATGCGGCGGGCCTGCGACATGCTGTGCGTCACGATCAGAATCGTGAACCGCTCCTTGAGCACGAGCATCAGTTCCTCGACGGCGCGGGTGCCTGCGGTATCGAGTGCCGAGCAGGGCTCGTCCATCAGGATGACGCTCGGCTTCAGAGGCAGCAACCGCGCGATGCACAGCTTCTGCTGCTGCTCGAGCTGCAGGCCGGTGGCGCGCTCGTGCAGGCGATCCTTGAGGTCGTCCCACAGGCCGACCTCCCGGAGGGCGCGCTCCACGGCCTCATCGAGCATCGTCTTCGCCAGGCTGCGCCGGTCCCCGTGCACGCGCAGGCCGAAGACGACGTTCTCGTACACCGAGATCGGCAGGGGGTTGGGCCGCTGGAACACCATGCCGACGGCCTTGCGCAGTTCGACCAGCGAGACGGCAGGGGCGTAGATGTCCTGCCCGAGCACCTCGATGGCGCCGGTGGTGCGCACCGAGCCGTAGCGCTCGTTCACCCGGTTGAAGCAGCGCAGCAACGTCGTCTTGCCGCATCCCGAGGGCCCGATGAGCGACGTGATCAGCTGCGGCTTGATCTGCAGCGACACGTCGCGCAGGGCCTGGAAGTCGCCATACCAGAGGTTGAGGCCGCGCGTCTCGATCCCGTAGGCGCCTGCGTCGACACTCATCCGAAGATCCCGTTCACGTAGTCGCCCGTGCGCTGGTCGGCAGGCCGCGAGAACACCTGATCGGTCGCGCCGATCTCGACGATCTCGCCGTCGAGCAGGAACATCGTCCGGTCGGCGAGGCGCCGCGCCTGCTGCGTGAGGTTGGTCACGAGCACGATCGTCATCTCCGCCTTGAGCTGCTTCAGCACGTCCTCGATGCGCATCGTCGTGACCGGGTCGATGGCGATGGAAAACTCGTCGAGGCACAGGATGGCGGGCCGGTGCGAGAGGGCGCGGGCGATGGTCAGGCGCTGCTGCTGCCCGCCCGAGAGCTTGGTGCCCAGGGTGTGGAGCCGATCCTTCACCTCGTCCCACAGGGCCGCCTGCACGAGGCAGCGCTCCACGAGTTCATCGAGCGAGGCACGCGCCGTCAGCCCGGCCGCACGCGGGGCGAAGGCGACGTTGTCGTAGATGGACAGCGGCAGGCCCACTGGCAGGGGCGCGACCATGCCGATGGTGCGGCGCAGCGCATACACGTCGCGCGTCCGCGCGACATCCTCGCCGTTGACCTCGACCACCCCCTGCATCCGGGCGCCTGGCGTGAACTCCAGCGTCCGGTTCAGGCAGCGCAGCATGGAGGTCTTGCCCGACTGCGCCGGGCCGATCACGCCGAGAATCTCGCCGCGGTGCACCTCGAAGGAGATCCCGTGGATCACCTCCGTGGCTCCGTACCGCACCCGGAGGTCCCTGACCGCGATGGCCGTGTCCGTGCTCATCGGGCGCCTACCACTTCTTCCGGTTGCGCAGGTAGACGCGCAGGACGACGGCGGTGGAGTTGACCAGGAGCACCGCCCCCACGAGCACCGTGGCCGTGGCGAACTGCAGGGAATCTGGCGCCCCGTTGATCTGGGTGGCGAGGTTGTAGAGGTGAGTGGCCAGTGCCATCGCGCTCTCGGTGAGGCGGTACGGGAACAGGTCGCCCTGGTCGACGGCCTTGTACATCACCGCGCCGGTGAAGAGGATGGGCGCCGTCTCGCCCGCGGCGCGCGACACCTGCAGGATGACGCCCGTGAGGATGCCGCTGACGGCATTGGGCAGCACCACCACGCGGATGGTCTGCCACCGCGTGGCGCCGACGTTCCAGCACGCCTCCCGGAAGGAACGCGGCACGGACGACAGTGCCTCTGACGTGCTGGCGATGATCACCGGCAGCGTCATCACGGCCAGCGTGAGCGAGGCGGCGAGGATGGACTGGCCGAGTCCGGCGGCCAGCACGAAGGCGCCGAGCCCGAAGAGGGCATGCACGATGCTGG
>NZ_JBIINP010000373.1:0-2811 GCF_044337415.1 Luteitalea sp. | reverse complement strand
AGGCCGACGTGCGCCGCTGCCTCGAGCGGTGGCATGCCGGCGACAACGGCATCCTCGACCTCAGCGAGGCGTCGCGGCTCGAACTCGGCACGGGATGGCTGGTCCCGCCGCGCATGCTCCACGCGCCGGGTTCGCTCTGCACGTACGAACCACAATGGGCCTCGGACGTGAAGTCGATGTACCAGTCGCTGGTGGACGGGCAGGCCGTGCCCCGCGACCTGCTGGTGCAGGACGTGCCGCCGGAGCACCACGACGACCTCGACTACCTCGTCGAGCAACTGGACTGGGACCTGAACCTCGACCCGACGTTCCGGGAGCGGCACCTGCTGCGTCCGCGCGTGGCGAACGAGGGGCAGGGCTTCGTCGACCGCTGGGTGGTCTATGGAACCTTCGCGGACGGTGACCTGTTCTCGGCCAAGGAACTCACGCTGGAGCCAGGCGCGACCTGCACGGTCCGCGACACCAGCGCGTGGACGCTGGTGTGCGTCCAGGGCACGGGGACGGTCAACGGCGAGCCGATCTCGAGCCCGTCGATGCTGCGCGTGACCGACCTGAGCGACGACGAGTGGTTCTGCGGCGACGCGGGCGCGCGGCAGGGCGTGACGTTCACCAACACGTCACGCAGCGAGCCGCTGGTCACGCTGCGCTGCTTCGGTCCAGGAGGCCAGGGGTCGTAGGCGCCACACCGGGCACCCGTGCCTCCCCCGACGTACCCCAGACCGTCGCCCAAGGGCGACGGCTAGCCGTATCGTCCCTCGACGTAGTCGGTCGTGCGCGAGTCCTTCGGGGAGAGGAAGAGCTGCTCGGTCCGCGCGTGCTCGACCACTTCGCCCAGCAGCATGAACACGCACTCGTCGCTGATGCGGCGGGCCTGCGACATGCTGTGCGTCACGATCAGAATCGTGAACCGCTCCTTGAGCACGAGCATCAGTTCCTCGACGGCGCGGGTGCCTGCGGTATCGAGTGCCGAGCAGGGCTCGTCCATCAGGATGACGCTCGGCTTCAGAGGCAGCAACCGCGCGATGCACAGCTTCTGCTGCTGCTCGAGCTGCAGGCCGGTGGCGCGCTCGTGCAGGCGATCCTTGAGGTCGTCCCACAGGCCGACCTCCCGGAGGGCGCGCTCCACGGCCTCATCGAGCATCGTCTTCGCCAGGCTGCGCCGGTCCCCGTGCACGCGCAGGCCGAAGACGACGTTCTCGTACACCGAGATCGGCAGGGGGTTGGGCCGCTGGAACACCATGCCGACGGCCTTGCGCAGTTCGACCAGCGAGACGGCAGGGGCGTAGATGTCCTGCCCGAGCACCTCGATGGCGCCGGTGGTGCGCACCGAGCCGTAGCGCTCGTTCACCCGGTTGAAGCAGCGCAGCAACGTCGTCTTGCCGCATCCCGAGGGCCCGATGAGCGACGTGATCAGCTGCGGCTTGATCTGCAGCGACACGTCGCGCAGGGCCTGGAAGTCGCCATACCAGAGGTTGAGGCCGCGCGTCTCGATCCCGTAGGCGCCTGCGTCGACACTCATCCGAAGATCCCGTTCACGTAGTCGCCCGTGCGCTGGTCGGCAGGCCGCGAGAACACCTGATCGGTCGCGCCGATCTCGACGATCTCGCCGTCGAGCAGGAACATCGTCCGGTCGGCGAGGCGCCGCGCCTGCTGCGTGAGGTTGGTCACGAGCACGATCGTCATCTCCGCCTTGAGCTGCTTCAGCACGTCCTCGATGCGCATCGTCGTGACCGGGTCGATGGCGATGGAAAACTCGTCGAGGCACAGGATGGCGGGCCGGTGCGAGAGGGCGCGGGCGATGGTCAGGCGCTGCTGCTGCCCGCCCGAGAGCTTGGTGCCCAGGGTGTGGAGCCGATCCTTCACCTCGTCCCACAGGGCCGCCTGCACGAGGCAGCGCTCCACGAGTTCATCGAGCGAGGCACGCGCCGTCAGCCCGGCCGCACGCGGGGCGAAGGCGACGTTGTCGTAGATGGACAGCGGCAGGCCCACCGGCAGGGGCGCGACCATGCCGATGGTGCGGCGCAGCGCATACACGTCGCGCGTCCGCGCGACATCCTCGCCGTTGACCTCGACCACCCCCTGCATCCGTGCGCCGGGCGTGAACTCCAGCGTCCGGTTCAGGCAGCGCAGCATGGACGTCTTGCCCGACTGCGCCGGGCCGATCACGCCGAGAATCTCGCCGCGGAGCACCTCGAAGGAGATCCCGTGGATCACCTCCGTGGCTCCGTACCGCACCCGGAGGTCCCTGACCGCGATGGCCGTGTCCGTGCACATCAGGCGCCTACCACTTCTTCCGGTTGCGCAGGTAGACGCGCAGGACGACGGCGGTGGAGTTGACCAGGAGCACGGCCCCCACGAGCACCGTGGCCGTGGCGAACTGCAGGGAATCTGGCGCCCCGTTGATCTGGGTGGCGAGGTTGTAGAGGTGGGTGGCCAGTGCCATCGCGCTCTCGGTGAGGCGGTACGGGAACAGGTCGCCCTGGTCGACGGCCTTGTACATCACCGCGCCGGTGAAGAGGATGGGCGCCGTCTCGCCTGCGGCGCGCGACACCTGCAGGATGACGCCCGTGAGGATGCCGCTGACGGCATTGGGCAGCACCACCACGCGGATGGTCTGCCACCGCGTGGCGCCGACGTTCCAGCACGCCTCCCGGAAGGACCGCGGCACCGATGACAGCGCCTCGGACGTGCTGGCGATGATCACCGGCAGCGTCATCACGGCCAGCGTGAGCGAGGCGGCGAGGATGGACTGGCCGAGTCCGGCGGCCAGCACGAAGGCGCCGAGCCCGAAGAGGGCATGCACGATGCTGG
>NZ_JBIINP010000150.1:0-10309 GCF_044337415.1 Luteitalea sp. | reverse complement strand
GACGCACGCCGCAAGGCCGGTGTCGAACTCGCGAAGCGCTGGCTCGAAGGCTGCCAGGTGCTGGGCGTGAAGTCGATGCGCATGAACTCGCCGCAGGCGCTCGGGCCGAGCATCCGGCCCAATGCGGTGCCGCGCGGTCCTGGCGACGGCTACCCGCGCAACATCGACCTGATCCCGCTGCTCGAGGCGGCCATCGAGTCGCACCGCGAGATGGCGGACTTCGGCGGCAAGCTCGGCATCAAGGTGACGATCGAGAACCACTGGGGCCTGGCCGCCGACCCGATGAACATCCGCACCATCATCGACGAGGTCAACCACCCCTACTGCGAGGCGTCTCCCGACTTCGGCAACTGGGAGCACGAGTACCACCTCGTGAACGGATTGAAGGCCCTGGCGCCCTACGCGAGCAGCAACGTGCACGCGAAGTACTGGGACCGCTGGGGCGATCGCAACAACGTGCAGCGCTCCGTGCGGATCATGCTCGCCGCGGGCTTCCGGGGCACCTTCGCGCTCGAGTACGAGCAGGGCCCGCACGACGGCGTCGCCGGCGCGAAGTATCTCTACGACGAGGTGCTCGCGGCCCTCACGACGCCGACGCCGGTGGTGGGCTGACAGGGGCTGGCGCGGCCCCGCGTGAGGCCGCGCCGCCTACTTCACCGACGCCGGCCGGGGCGCGTCGAGCGACTCGACGAACACAAGGACGTCGGTGACGGCCTTGCCGAGCGGAATCGGCGTCGAGAGCGTGAAGGGCGCACGCACACCCGGCCCCACTCCGGCAGCGGCGTCCTTCACGGCCGGCACGCCGGTCAGCACCTCGAGCACGTCCCCCGCCTCGTCACGCAGCAGCGCGGTGACGGCAATCGCATCAGGACGCGTCGTCCCGCCGCTCGTGACCGCGAGCGAACCCTCGACGCGGTAGCCCGAGAGCGTGGCCCGCGACCTGGTGATCGTCGACGTGAACGACGCGGCAGCAGTCGGGCACGGCTCGATGGCCCCCCGACGCGTCGATGCAGACACCCAGGCGATCGGGCCAGCCACGGGACGGTCGCCCTCGGCGACCTGCAGGATGTAGCCCGAGGGCGGCACCTCGAAGTCGTCGACACGCTTGAGCCTGAACCGATACGGCAGCAGGGCGCCAGGCTCGACCGTGCTGACGCGCGCCTCGCTCTCGAGCGGGGCGTCGAGCGGCTTCCAGCCGTCGTCGACGTACTGCAGGAAAACGCGGACGTCTCGGGCACAGCCGCCCGCGTTGGTCAGCGCCCCCACGAGCACACCGACCTTCGCGTTCTCCCAGGTGACCGCCGCGTTGCGCAGCGGCCGCATCTCCAGTCCCTCACTCGTGAGAATGCGCGCCGTCGGCGGCAGGGCCACCCACGCCGGCAGCACCGGGCGCACCTCGACGGTCGCGACCGGTGCGCGCGGCAGGGTGAGGGTGTTGAGCGGACCGGTGGCCTGGGCGGCGGCGACGCCAGGCGACATGGCCAGCGCGAGCAGGCAAGCGTGCACGACGCGCCCGGGTCTCACGCGCTGTACCTCACGCGCACAGACGATGGGAACACGCGCGTGCCCGCCAGCGTCACGCCCGGCAGCCCGTCGAGGTTGACCTCCGCCAGGCGCGGCAGGCGCGCCAGGTGCGCGACGCCCGCGTCGGTCACCCGCTGGCACTCGTACAGGTCGACCTGCTCGAGCGTCGGCATCGTGGCGAGGTCCTCGAGGCTCCGGTCGGTGATCTGCGTGAGCCCGGCGTAGTAGTACGTGAGCGGCAGTTCCCTCACATAGCGGGTCGCGGCGTCGGTCGTGTCGCGACAGTACATGCAGGTCAGCCGCGTCAGGCCTGCGCAGCGGCCCACATGGCGGAAGCCCTCGTCGGTGACGTCGATCGGCGTGAGCTCGGCCAGCGCCGGGAATGACGGCAGCATGGCCAGCGACGCCTCGTCGACCTGCTTGCAACTGACGCCGAGGCCACGCAGTGTCGCCATCGTGCCGAGCGCGCGGAAGCCGCGGCCGGTGAGGTGTGGGCACTCGCGGCCCCACAGCGACTCCAGCGACCGCGATCGGGCGAGCGCCTCGAAGCCGGCATCGGTGGCGTGCGTGCCCTGGGCGCGCAGGCGCCGCAGGCGTGGCAACGACGCAAAGTGGCCCATCGCGACGTCGTCGCTGAGATGGCCATCGGCGCCCAGGACCTCGAGGTGCGGAAGCGAGCCGAGCGCCGCGAAGGCATCGGTGGTGATCGCCGACACGTGCCAGAACATGTCGAGCTCGCGCACGCCGTCGAGGCCGGCGAGCGAGGCGAGGCCGGCGTTGGAGAACGGCCCGTCGATCAGCAGCCGCGCGCCCTGGTCGGGAGCCGAGGGCGCAGACGCCAGTCCCGGAATGTCGTGCAGGCGCACCAGGCCTGCGTCGGTCACGAGACGGCCGGTGCTCAGCGATCGCAGCGACGCCTTGCCCGCGAGCGCGGCGATGAGGCCGTCGCCCGTCGGCGTGCCCATCACGTTGACGTGCTCGAGCCGGTCGCAGGCGGCGAGCGAGGCGAGCGAGGCGTCGGTGACACCCGCCTGCCACGTCATCTCGAAGTGCCGGAGGGCCGGGAGCTCGCCGAGCACGCGCAGGCCGTCGTCGGTCCAGGCGCCGCCGGGGTACTCGCTGAGATTGAGCCGCTCGAGCTGCGGCATGCGCGCCAGCAGTCGGAGCCCGGCGTCCGACAGGCCCCGCGATCCGCCGAGCGACAGCGACGTCACGTGCTCGAGCGTGGTCATCAGGGCCAGTGCAGCCTCGGTCATCGCCCCGTTGGCCTCGAGCGCGGTGATGCGCTGCTCGCGCATCAGGGCGACGATCGCGTCCCAGTCGGCTGGCGACGGCGGCCGACGGATGACGAGCGCGCCCGACCCCGGGTCGATGCCATGGGTCGGGATGGGCGGCGTGCCGTCCTCGATGGCCGCGAGCAGCGCCGCCCAGCTGCCGTAGCCGGCATCCTGCGCCACCCACAGCCTGGCCTCGTCGAGCAGCAGGTCACGGGTGCCCCCACGGTTGCTGCGCTGCCTCAGGGCGTACACGCGACGCCACGCCTCGGCTCGCACGTCGTCCTGCGAACGCGCGCGGCCATCGTGCCCGACCAGCCGGGCGAGGGCATCCGGGTCGCCGTCGCGGTGGGCGAGGACGAGGTCGTCCGCGAGCGCGACGTACGCCGCCGCCGTGAGCTGTGGCGTCATGGGTCGTTCGTCAGCATACGCCCGGCGACCGGCTATCGAACTACAGAGACAGGGCACCGTGCCGATTGTCCGACCGTGGGAACCGCACGGTTGCCGTGCCCCCGTGGTCCGTCCCGCATGCGGCTGGGGCTGGCCAAGGAGACACGAGCGTGACGACCAGGGAACGCGAGCTGGAACTCGAAGTCGCCCGCCTTCGCCGGGTGGTCGACGTGCTGGCGCGGCGCGTCGAGCAGGCCACCGACTGGAGCGGCGACGGCTACACCCTCTTCGAGCGGGCCCTGTCGCTGCAGGACGAGGTGGAGCGCCGCACCCGGGAGCTGACCACCAAGCAGGCCGAGCTCGAGGACGCCATCACCAGCCTCCGCAAGGGCGAGGACCTGCTCGACCGCACGGGCCAGGTCGCCGGCGTCGGTGGCTGGGAGCTCGAGATCGAGCCGATGGTGCTGCGCTGGACGGCGCAGACCTGCCGCATCCACGAGGTGCCGATCGACTACCAGCCCAACGTCGCCCACGCCATCGAGTTCTACGCGCCCGAGGCGCGCCCGCTCATCGATGCCGCCGTGCGGGCCGCCGTGGACGAGGGCACCCCCTTCGACCTCCAGTTGCCGCTGGTCACGGCGCGGCAGCGGCGCATCTGGGTGCGGGCGACCGGCGTCCCGGAGTCGCGCGCCGGGCGCGTCCTCCGCGTGACCGGCGCCTTCCAGGACATCACGAGCCAGAAGGCCGCCGAGCAGGCGATCCTGGCTGGAACGCGCCGCCTGGAGAACATCATCGCGGCCGAGCAGGCCGCCACGTGGGAGTGGGACGTCACCACGGGCCACTGCCACATCAACGAACGCTGGGCGACGATGGCCGGGTACACCGTGGCGGAACTCGAGCCCATCACCATCGAGACGTGGACGCGCCTGGCACATCCCGATGACCTGCTGGTGTCGGGCAAGTCCCTCGACGCGCACTTCTCCGGGCTCTCCCCTGCGTACGAGGCCGATATCCGGATGCGGCACAAGGACGGACACTGGGTCTGGGTGCACGACCGCGGCACGGTGCTCGAGTGGACGGCCGACGGCCGGCCCCGCCTGATGGCCGGTACGCACCACGACATCACGGACCGTCGGGAGGCACACGACCGCCTCTGCGAGGCCAACCTGCAGCTCATGGCCGCGGAAGCCCGGGCGCTCGAGCTCGCCGCGCGGGCCGAGGCGGCCAGCATCGCCAAGAGCGAGTTCCTGGCGAACATGAGTCACGAGATCCGGACGCCCATCAACGGCGTCCTCGGCATGACCACGCTGCTGCTCGACACCGCCCTCGCCCCCGAGCAGCGACGCCACGCCGAGACGATCGCGGCCAGCGGCGAGTCGCTGCTCTCGGTGATCAACGACATCCTCGACGTGTCGAAGATCGAGGCGGGCAAGCTCGACATCGAGGCCATCGATTTCGATCTGGCCGACACGCTGGAAGACCTCGCCGCCTCGCTGGCGCTCCGCGCGCACCAGAAGGGCCTCGAGCTGGTCGCCCGGATAGCCGACGACGTGCCACTGGCCCTGCGGGGTGACCCCGGCCGCATCAAGCAGATCGTCACCAACCTGGTCGGCAATGCGGTGAAGTTCACCGACGCGGGCGAGGTGACGCTCGGCGTCGAGGTCGCCGAACGCTCCACCGACTTCGCGTTGCTGCAGGTGACGGTGCGCGACACGGGCATCGGCATCCCCGCCGACAAGCTGGACGCGGTGTTCGACAAGTTCACACAGGCCGATGGGTCCACGACGCGCCGCTACGGCGGCACGGGACTCGGGCTGGCCATCGCGCGCCAACTCGCCGAGCTGATGGGCGGCCACGTCGGCGTGCGCAGCGAACCCGGTCTCGGGTCCGAGTTCTGGTTCACCGTCCGCGTGCAGGTGCGTGGCGGCGGCGAGGCGGTCATCCGGCCAAGGTCCCTGTTGCGCGAGGTTCCCGTGCTGGTGGTCGACGACAACCGCGCCAGCGCCGAGGTCCTGGCCACGACGCTGCGCGGCTGGGGCGCCATCCCCCTGGTGGCGACGACCGGCGAGGAGGCGCTCGACATCCTCCAGCGTGACTGCCAGTCGGCCACCGCCGTCCGCATCGCCCTGGTCGACCTGCGGATGCCGGGGATGGACGGCTTCGCGCTGGCGACGGCCGTGCGCAGCGCGCCGCACCTGCGCGACGTCCGCCTCGTCTCCATGCATCCGGTGAGTCGCACCGGCCTCGACGCGCAGAGCCAGGCCGCCGGCTTCGTCGCCGACCTGACCAAGCCCCCACGCCGCGCCGAACTCGCCAAGGCGCTCGACCACGCCTGTGCCACCACCGCCTCCACGGCGGCCGTGCCCGTCGCCGTCGCCGCGGGGCCGGCGGCACCGACCATCGTGCCCTCGCTGCATCGCCGCCTCCTCCGGGTGCTCGTGGCGGAGGACAACCCGGTGAACCAGCGCGTCGCGATCGGCATCCTGCGCAAGCTGGGCATCGACCCGCTCGTCGTCGACAACGGCGTGCAGGCCCTCGAGGCGCTCGAGCGGGAACGATTCGACCTGGTGTTCATGGATGTGCAGATGCCGGAACTCGATGGATTCGCCGCCACGCGCGAGCTGCGCCGGCGCGAGGTCCCGGGCCTGAACCGCACCGTCCCCGTGGTGGCCATGACCGCGCACGCGATGCAGGGCGACCGCGACCGGTGCCTGCAGGCCGGCATGAGTGACTACATGTCGAAGCCGGTCTCCCCGCAGGCCGTCGCCAAGGCGGTCGATCGCTGGTGCCCGGCGAGCATCGCCGCTGGCGCCTGAGGGGCTGCCTTAAGGTCAGCTGACGCGCCGGGCCGGCCTCCTCTACCATTCCGGTGCAGGTCGCCCCGTGTCCATGCTCGTCCCCACCGACGCCTCGATCGCCGGGCGCCCCGCGCCGCCCCGCTGGCCGCGCCACCTGGCCTGGGCGGTGGTCGCGACATGGCTGCTCGTCCTGGGGCCACGGGCGAGCGCCGACAGTCACACGCGCGGCGACGTCCGCGTCGCCCACTGGACCACGGCCGAAGGGCTCCCGCAGAACACCATCAACGACATCGTCGCCCTGCCCAACGGCGAGTTGTGGCTGGCCACCTTCGGCGGCCTCGTGCGGTTCGACGGCGTCGGCTTCACCGTCGTCGACATCGCCAACAGCCCGGGCCTCGCCTCCAACCGCGTCACCGCCCTCGTGCCGGCCGGAGCGGACGCCCTGTGGTTCGTCACGCAGGACGGCCACCTCGGCCGACTCGAACGGGGCCGGGTCACGCCCCTGCTGTCGCCAGCCCCGGCGATGCAGACGGTGATCAGCCTGGTGCGCGGCCGCAGCGGGTTCTACGCACAGGCGGCCAACGGCACGGTCTGGGCGAGCGACGGCACGCGCCCCTGGCGGCTGGAGATGCAGGCGCCGCCCGGCGGCTCGGGCGGCCTCAACTTCCTTACGAGCACCAGGAGCGGCCGCGTCTGGGCTTCCTTCGAGACTGTCCTGACCGAGGTCTCGGCCAGTGCGGGCACGCCTGTGCCACTGCCGGCCAAGGGTCGGGGTGTCAGCGCGGGGCCGGGCGACGACATCTGGGTCGGGTTCGACGATCGGCTGGCACGACTGAGCGGCGGCCGTCTCGACACGCTGGACGTGCGGCCGGCCCTCACGGCCGGCGTGAGCGTCGTCCTGCCGGTCAGCGAGGCCCAGGCCTGGGTCTCCGGCGATGGGGTCGTGTCACAACTCACCGCGCACCCCGACGGCACCTGGCACCGCGAGGACCTGCCTCTTGGCCTGGCACCGGGACTCGTCATCCGCGCCCTGGCCGTGGACAGCGAGGGCAGCCTGTGGATTGGCACGAACGGTCGCGGACTCTACCGCGCCGATCGCCACGCCACGCAGCGCTTCGGCGAGCAGTCCGGCATCGGCGCCGTGGCCGCCGTCGTGCCTGACGACACGGGAGGCGCGTGGGTGTCGAGCATCTGCAACGGCATCTTCCACATCGACGACGCAGGCGGCGTCGAGCACGTCTACCACAGCGGCTTCACGACGCAGAGCAACCCCGGTGGGTGCGAGCACGCCTTCGCCCCGGCCCCCGGGGGACGACTGTGGCTGCGCTGGGAGGCGCACCTGTTCCGCGTGGAACGTGCCCCGACACGCATCACGCCGATGCCCGTCTCCCTGCCGGCCGACACGGGCCCCGTGCTCGCACGGCCCGACGGCACCCTGTGGGTGATCTCGCGGGGCGGCGACGTGCGCCGCGTGTCGGGCGATCGCGTCCTCGAACGGCACACGCTGCCGGCCCCGCTGATCAGCGCGGCGCTGGCGCCCGACGGCGCCCTGTGGGTCGGCGGCTCGGCGACGATCCACGAGGTGCGCGGCACCACCGTGCGCACCTTCGACCAGACACACGGCGTGCCGCGTGGGGCCGTGCGGGATCTGCTGATCACGGCGGCGGGCGATGTGTGGATCGCCACCTATGGCGGTGGCCTCGGCGTGCTGCACGGCGGCATCGTCACGCGGATCACCACGGCGGCGGGCCTGCCCGACAACGGCATCAGCCGGCTGCTCGACGATGGGCGCGGCCGGGTATGGATGGCGACCAACCGTGGTATGGCGGTGGTGGAGCGACGCGCCGTCGAGGCGTTCATCGCCAGCCCGCAGCGCGCCCTGGCCCCCGTGGTGTTCGGTGCCGAGCGGGGCGTACCCGAGGCCAACTTCGGGCTCCCGGCCGGCGCCGTGGACACGCGCGGCCGCGTGTGGGTCGGCACGATCGACGGCGTGGTGCGCATCGACGCGGCAGGCTTCCCGTTCAATCCCGTCGCACCGCTCATCCGCATCGACAGCGTGCTGGCCGACGAACGTGAACTGCCGATCGGCCCGGTCGTGGAGATCCCGCCGGGCACGGCGCGGGTCCGCCTGAACTTCAGCGCCGCGGCGTTGCTCTATCCCGAGCGCATGCGCTACCGCTTCCGCATCGAGGGCATCGACAGGGACTGGGTGGACGTGGGGCCCCAGCGGTTCGCCACCTTCACGCCGTCCGGCCCCGGCCGCCACCGCTTCCTGCTCCAGGCGCGCAACGAGGACGGCGTGTGGAACGTGGCACCCGCCGCGCTGGAACTCGCGATCCTGCCGGCCTGGTGGCAGACACGCACGGCGCGCCTGGCCGGGCTCGCCCTGGTCGCGCTGCTGGCGTTCGGCCTGTACCGGCAACGCGTCGGCGCGCTGGAGCGGCGCCATGCCGAGCGCGTCAAGATCTTCGAGGATCGACGACGCGCGGACGAGCAGGCCGCCGACCTGCGGCGGCAACTGGAGCACGTGTCGCGGGTGGCCCTCGCCGGCGAACTCGCCGCCAGCCTCGCGCACGAGGTGAAGCAGCCGCTGACCGCCATCGTGGCCAACGCCGAGGCAGCGCAGCACGTGGTGGCTGCGGGCCCAGCGCCCGACCCGGATGTCCGCGAGATGCTCCAGGACATCGTCGCGCAGGGCCTGCGCGCCTCGGAGGTGATCACGGGCCTGCGCGAGTTCCTGCGTTCAGGCACGCCCGATGACCGCCCCATCGACATGTCCGCCCTGGTGCGCGAGATGTTGCCCCTGGTGCGTCGCGAACTGGAGGACCACCGCATTCGGGTCGAACTGGTGCTGTCCAACGACCTCGGCATGGTGCGCGGGCGACGCGTCCAGTTGGGCCAGGTCGTGGTGAACCTGCTGATGAACGCGTGTGAGGCGATGGCCTCGCAGGACGCGCCGCGGCAGGTCAACGTCACCACCCGGCAGCAGGGCGATCGCGTCGACCTGGCTGTGACCGACAGTGGACCGGGCCTGTCGCCGGAGATCGCCGACAAGCTGTTCGAACCGTTCGTGACCACCAAGCCCGAAGGCATGGGCATGGGACTGGCCATCTGCCGGTCCATCGCCGACGCCCACCGCGGGCGCCTGACGGCGGACGCGGCGCCCGGGGGCGGCCTGCGGGTGACGCTGTCGCTGCCGGCCGACGGGCGGCACGACGCAGAACCACCCTTCGATAGTCGCGCCTGAATCCTTCGGCCGTGGCGCAGCGTCCTCCAGTCCGGCTGCCCTGCCACACTTTTGCCGACCGAAGCGTCTTTCGCGACGCTTCCCGGAGGTCCTCCATGCGTTTGCTGTCCCTGTCCCTCCCGCGTGCCCTTGGCGCGGCCACCATCGCCCTGACCACGCTCGCCGCCTCGGCGCCGACCGAGGCCGCCCCGATCACCATGACCGGCAAGTTCCAGGCCGAAGCCGTGGGCGCCACCGGTGACGGCTCAGTGCGGTACGAGTACGACTCGACCCTCAAGACACTCTCGATCGCGGCGAGGTTTTCCGGGTTGTCCGGCCTGACGACGGTTGCGCACATCCACTGCTGCACGGCCCTGCCGTTGACGGGCACGGCGGGTGTGGCGACGCAGGTGCCGACCTTCGTGGGGTTTCCCACGAACGTGACCAGCGGCAAGTTCAAGACCACGCTGAACCTTGCCGATGCCAGCAGCTGGAACGCCGCGTTCATCACGAGCAGCGGCGGGACCACGGCCGCCGCCGAGACACGGTTGCTCAACAACCTCGAGAGCGGCCAGGCGTATTTCAACATCCACACCTCCACCTTCCGCGGCGGTGAGATCCGCGCGTTCGTGCCCGAGCCTGGCACCATGGCGCTGCTCGGCACGGCGCTGGCCGGCCTGCTGGTGCGCCGCCGCCGCAGCTAGGCAGACGCGCTTCACGACACGTGCAGGACCGAGGGCCGGGCGACCGCGAGTCGTCCGGCCCTTTCTGCGTCGGTGGTCGGCACGACCATCGGCGCGGACCGGGACGAGATGCCGTACCCTGTCGCGCATGCGCCTGCCGCCGGTCCTCCTGCTGCTCGTCCTCGCGAGCGCGGGTATCGCCTCGACCAGGATCACGGCGCGACAACCGGCCGGCGCCCAGCCCCCTGACGCCCTGGCGCCGCTCTCGTACAACGACCCCGCGCTCGTCGTCGACCTGGGCGTCGGTCTGTGGGCGTGGCCCATGCCGTGGGATGTCGACGCCGATGGCGACGTCGATCTGCTCGTCTCGTGCCCCGACAAGCCGTCCAACGGCGTGTGGCTCTTCGAGAACAC
>NZ_JBIINP010000149.1:0-10311 GCF_044337415.1 Luteitalea sp. | reverse complement strand
GTCGGATGGTCGAGGCTGACCGTGCCTGTCACGCCCGTGGTGTCGAACGAGACCAGCCCGACGTCGGGGAGGGTGACACGCACGTCGACCGTGCCGTCGAGGCGGCCGGTCGCCGACGGCGTGCCCGTCACGGTCTCCAGTTCGAAGCCCTCGGCGCGCCCCCTGGCGGCCACCTCGAGCCGATCGCCGTCGAGCGTCAGGTCGTACGCCACGTCCGGCAGGCGCCCGCCGTAGATGGTGGTGTCGGCGACCGCCCCGGTGGCGGTGAGCCGGACGCCCGCGGCGCCGCGCTGCTCGCCGCTCAGGTCGAACGTGCCGTTGACGAGTCCCGCGAGGCGGGGCTCGGTCATGGCGGGCACCTGCAGGGCCGCGCCGAGCCGCTGGACGTCGAGGCCCGCCACCGTGCCTGCCGCGCCGAAGGTGAATCCGGTCGACGTCCGTGCGAACCGGCCAGTCGTGCCCTCGGCCAGCGTGGCGCCCTCGACGGTCGACGCGGCGAGCGTGGCCTCGGCCGACAGGGTCGACAGCGGTCCCTTCACGGTGTACCGGCCGGCGATGTCGGTGTGCAGCGGCGGCACCGGTACCGAGGCCGGCAGGTTCCTGAGGTCGACGCCGGCGACGCGCCCCGACAGGTCGAGCGCGACCTCGCGCTGGCCGCGACCCGCCACCGCGATCGTCCCGCTCGTGGTGGCCGTGCCTCCGTAGGCGTTCGCTGACGCATCGAGCCTGACGTTCCGTCCGTCGATCGAGCCCTTCGCGCGGACGTTCGTGCCCTCGTAGCCGTAGGCACCGGCGCGTGGCCCGCGGAACTCGAAGGTGCCATCGACCGGAAAGCCGGTGCGGGCCGATGGGAACCGCAGGTCGAACGTGGCATCACCGGTGATGCGACCGGCGGCCTCGCGCGTCTTCAGGATCGGCTCCAGCGTGACGTCGCCCAGTGCGAGGCGCCCCTTGACGCCCCGCGTCGGGCCCGTGGTGTCGATGGTGATCGCGCCCTTGGCCCGCCCGGCCTCGGACGCCGTGATGTCGACGGCGAGCGCCAGGGCGTCGAGCGTGCCCGTCACGCCGACGGCCAGTCGGGGGTGCAACGGGAAATCGCTGGCCGGCAGGAAGCGGGCGATCTCGGGGAGCGACGCCGGTTGCCCCGCCACACGCATGTCGAAGGTCCATGGCGTCGTGACCGACGCGCGCGTCAACGTCCCGTCGACGGCGAAGACCGATTCCGCGGTGCGCGCCGACAGGTCCTGGAAGCGCCACCCCGTGGGGACGTTCACGAAGCGGCCGGCGAGGGCTCGCAGGTCGAGATCCGGCTGGGTGGCCCGGAACGTCAGTCGTCGCACGTCGATGCTCAACTCGCGCGGGCTGCTGGCGATGCCGCCCTCGAACGACAGGCCCTCGATGCGACGCGGAATGGCCTGCGTCTGCGGGACGCCCACTTCCTGCACCGTCACCCGCGCGTCGGTCACGCGGATGTCGGGAAGCGTGAAGGTGGCGCGGGGCTTGTTCGGGTCGGCGGGAGGCCGTGGCTTGAGGAGGCGAGCGATGTTCCAGCCCGCCGGCGTGCGGACGGCGGCGACCTCGGGGCCATCGATCGCGATCCGCTGCACGACGCGGCCCTGCGAGAGCACGTCGCCGAGGCCGTACTGCAGTTGTACTCGGCCGACGCGCACCACCGTCTGGCCCTGCTGATCGAGCGTGACGTCGCGCAACGTGACGCCGCGGTAGAAGTCACCCTCGATGGCGCCGATGGTCAGCCGTCCCTCGAGGGCCTGCTCGGCCTGTCGCATCGCCAGGCGGCGGAGGCGCTCACGGAACCAGGCCGTCTGTGTCAGCACGGCCGCGGCCACCACGAGGCCCACGAGCAGGACGGCCACGACCGCCAGGGCGCGCAGCGCCCGTCGCCCGCGCGTCATGATCAGAAGGCCTGCCCGATGCTGAAGTGCAGCCGCCAGCGACGCGGCTCGGGCTCGCCGTTGATCAGCAGGCCGTCCACCGGCGTGAGCTGATACCCGAAGTCGACCCGCACCGGCCCGATCGGCGTGCGGTACCGGATCCCGGGCCCGACGTCGACCCGCAGGTCGTCGAGGTTGATGTCGAAGCTCTCGTACCAGACGTTGCCCGCATCGACGAACGCCACCAGGGAGAACTGCCCGAACGCCGGGATGCGGATCTCGCCGGAACTCTCGAAGAGGGAGTGCCCGCCGATCGGGTTGCCCGTCAACGTGAGCGGGGAAACCTCGAAGCGGCCCCATCCGCGAAGGCTGGCCGACCCGCCGAGGAAGTACCGCTTGAAGAACGGCACGTTGCGGGCGAGCAGGCCGTCGGCCTCGATGGTGCCGGCCCGCGCGCGACCGGCCAGGACCAGCGGTCCGAGCGTGTAGTACTTGCGCGCCTCCACCGTGTACTCGCGGTAGTTGTAGTCGCCCGGCAGCCACTGCCCCGCCTGCTCCACGTGCGCCTGCAGCAGGTAGCCGCTGCGGGCGTCGATGAGATTGGGGGTCGTGTTCCGGTTCAGGTCGACCGCCAACGCGATCAGCTGCCCCTTGCCGCGGCCGGTGTTGGGATTGAGGCCGAGCGCGATGAGGTCGTCGTAGAACGCCGGATCCTCGAGCGCGGCCTCCGAGACCGTGTAGTCCTCGTACTCGTTGACGAACGTCACCGACAGCGTGGTGAGCGACTGGTGGCGACGGACCGGGTCACTGCGCTCGCGCTGCTTGGCGAACGTCACGCGCCCGCCCTTGCTCGTGAGCTGGTAGGCGGGCTCGTTGGCGTACCAGTACTGGCCGCCCACGCTCATCGAGATGCCCCGCCGGAACAGCGACGGCTCCTCGACGTTGACCCGGAAGCCCCGATCCAGCGACGACCACCGCAGCGTCGCCTGCGCGGTCCGCGCCCCCCCGAAGAAGTTCAGGTGGCGAAGGGTGGTCGTGATGCGCGCCTTCTCCTCGCTGCCGTAGCCGGGCGTGAACGACAGCCGCCGCGGCTTGGCCTGCGTGAGCACCACCTCGACGGGCACCGGCGCCCCGATCGGGCCGGTGGGCTCCGCGTTCACCGAGACGAACTGGAAGATCTCCCGGTTGTACAGGCGGCGCTGGCTGTCCACCACGCGGCTGATGCGGAACTGCTGGCCTTCCTTCATCGAGAGCAGCGACTTCACCCGCCCGTCGCTCACGCCGTCGTTGCCCCGGACCGTGATGCGGCCGAACGTGGAGACCGGGCCTGGCTCGGCGATCACGAACAGGGAGACGTGTCCGGGTTGGGTGCCCTCGCCTTCGAGCACGTTCACCGTCGCGTAGGCGTAGCCGCGCTCCTGGAGCACCGCGAGGGTCGCGTTGCGGGTATTCCGCACCTCGCCCTGGATGCGACGCTGGCCTGCCGCGAGCGAGACCCGCGCGCGCACCGCCTCCTGGTCCGCTGGCGCAAGCACCTCGAACCCGTAGGTCTGGACGCTGTCGATGATGACCGCGGGCCCCTGCTCGACCTGCACACGCAGGTCGACGGCGCGGGCCTTGTCGTCCTTGTCGATGTCCACCCGGGTGACCCGGGCCTGCGGCCACCCCTGGTCGGACAGGAACGCGACGATGCGGAACAGGTCGGCCTGCAACTGCCGTGCGCTGAAGTACCGGTCCTTGCCGAGAAAGGGGATCAGGCCGCCGCTCTCGCGGGTGGACAGCACACTGGTGATCTGCTGCACGTCCAGCCCTGACACACCCTGTATGTCGAGGCGACGCACCTTGAGGCGCGCGGCGCTGCCCCCCTCACCGTCCTGGGCGGCAGATACCCCACCGGCGATCAGCCACGCGAGGCAGCAGGCCCGGAGGCCCCGCCGCAGTGCTCGTCCCGTCACGCGCTCCATGTTGCCTGCGTTCGCACGGCGAGGACAACGTGAGCTGCAAAAAATGACGGACGGAAAAAGAAAGGGCGCCCTTTCGGGCGCCCTACGGGTTGTCGATGCCGGTGGCTCGACCTAGTCAGCCGAGCCGCCCTCGGGAAGACGGCCGCGCCCGCCACGGCTGGCGCGCCCCCCCTTCCGGCCCGCGGCGCGGGCCTCCTCCGAGGTCCATTCGTGCGCGCTGCCCTTCACGTGCGCCGCACGGCCGCCCTTGCTGGCGATCTCACGCTGCTTCTCCGGGGACATCGATGCGAAGCCCCGACGCTCCTTGCGACGCGGTTCGACCTGTTGCGCGGTGTTGTCATTGCTCACGGTGACGCCTCCCCTCAACGACGCGGACGCTCGCGGAAGTGCCTGGCGTCCTGTCGAAAGTCACCCTTCACCTCTACAACAACCGTGCCAGCCTGAGGCTGTTTGTCCCACTCGATCCGTCAACGGATCGGGCATGTCTCGCCACTTATCCGGTTCTTGTCACACGCCAGCCCGGCCGTGTCTGAAAACCCAACAGTAAAACCTACACAGCCGTTGGCTTTTGCGCGGGGAGCCCTCCAGGCACCAGCAACGACGACAGCAAGGCCACCGCAGACACCACCGCCCCGAGGATGAAGGCTCGGTGCAGGCCCACCGCGAGCGCCGCCGGGGTCTGCCCGCCGGCGGGCAACGCCGCGGCCACCACGGCGCCCATCACGGCCACGCCAATCGCGCCCCCGATGCTTCGCGTGAACTGCCCGAGCGATGTCGCCACGCCCAGTTGCTCGCGCGAGACCGTGCCCTGCACCGCCAGCAGCAGCGACAGCATCGTCATGCCCATGCCGATGCCCATCAGCCCCAGGTCCAGGCGCATCTTCCACATCGGGCTGTCCGGGCTGACCATGGCCAGGCCGATGAAGCCGACCGTCACGAACGAGAGCCCTCCGACGATGAAGGGGCGGAACCCGAACCGCGGAATGAGCCGACCGGTGATGATCGAGACCAGCACCCACCCCAGGAGCAGTGGCGTGAGTACGCTGCCGGCTTCCCGGGCAGACCGGCCCAGCGCAGCCTGGACGTACAGCGGGACGAAGGCGAGCGCGCCGAAGATGCCGATGCCCAGCAAGGTGCCGGTGAGGGTGGTGCTGGCGACCATCCGCTGGCTGAGCAACGACACGGGCAGCAGTGGATGCGCCGTGCGCCGCTCCCGCGCCACGAACACGCCCCCAAGGACGACCGCAGCGCCGTAGAGCACGCGGACCGCGGCCGGCGACAGCGTCGCGTCCCTGATGCCGGTCTGGTTCAGCGCGAGCATCAGCGCCGACACGGCGGCCATGAGCAGGGCTGCGCCGAGGTAGTCCACGTCGCCCGAGCGGTCGGTGCGCGTGTCCACCAAATAGGTCCCCACCAACCACGCCGCGATCAGGCCGAACGGCAGGTTCATGAAGAAGATCCAGCGCCACGACGCCCCCTCGGTGAGGATGGCGCCGACGAGCGGGCCGGCCACCGACGACACGCCCCAGACCGCCGCGAAGAGGCCCTGCGCCCGGGCGCGCTCCTCGAGCGTGAACATGTCGCCCATGATCACCATCCCGAGCGGCAGCATCCCACCCGCGCCGATCCCCTGCAGCGCGCGGAAGACGATCAACTGCGTCATCGACGTGGCCGCCCCGCACAAGGTCGATCCGACCAGGAACAGGCCCAGCGCCACGAGGTAGGGCCAGCGCCGGCCATGCACATCGGCCAGTCGCCCCCACACCGGCGTCGTGACCGTTGACGTCAGCATGTAGCCGGAGAACACCCAGCTGTAGTGCGCCAGGCCGCCGAACTGATCCACCACGGTCGGCATGGCGGTGGCGACGATGGTGGCTTCCATGGCCGCGAGGAAGCTTCCGCCCAGGACACCGAGGGTCACGAGCAGACGACGTGAGGAACGCAGGCGATGCAGCAGGGACATGGATCGGGGCTCTGGTACGATCGGCCCCATGCGTACCGTGCACTGCGTGAAACTGGGGCGGGAACTGCCGGCGCTCGAGGAAGCCCCGTGGCCGGGACCGCTCGGACAGCGTATCTGCGATAGCGTGTCCCAGGAAGCCTGGGACATGTGGGAAGAGCGGATGAAGATGATCCTGAACGAATATCGCCTCATGCCGTGGCAGAAAGAGGCGCAGGATCTGGTCGCCAAGCACATGGAGGAGTACTTCTTCGGCGAGAGCGCTTCGCTCCCGCCGGGGTACACGCCTAGCTCGTCGACGTAGCCGTCCTGGTCGGCGGCTGCACTCCCACCTGCAGCCGCCGGGCGGCGTCCTCGAGCGTCGCGATCACATCGTCGGGCTGCGCACCCTGCGCGTACACCGTGGCGGCCGGCGACCGGCCGCCCGGCCCCGGCCCCTGCGGGTCCCCGCGACGAGCCGCCACCTCCACCCCGGTCACCCACGGCAAGCGACTGACCGCTTCCTGCCCGTCGAGGGACGTGAGTCCGCCCGCGGCAACCGCATCGACCACGAGCACGCCACTGGCGATGGCCTGGTGGCCATAGTGATCGAGCGGGCGGCCGAGGGCGTGCGCGAGCAGCACGTCCTCGTACGCGCATCGGGTCCGGTCGGGCGCCACGACAGGCAGGGCGCGGGCCAGGTGCCACGCAGGCGGACAGGGGGCCACGGCGAGCACGATGACGACGTCGCCGTCGACGCGGCAGGTGGCGTGAATCGGCCCCTGGTGGAGTCCGAGCGCGAGCGCCGCACGCGCGACGTGACCGGCCACGACCTGTTGCCGCGCCGGTGCCATCCGGGCGGGGCTCACGTACAGGCGTGCCGGTGGCGTGGCCCGATCGGCGTCGACCTCCTCGAAGAGCGCGAACACGCGAAGGGCGCCCTGTTCCAGCACGCCGTCCAGCACGAAGCCGACACCCGGCACCAGGCCTTCGACAAGCAGGCGTGCGTCGGCGCCCTCGTCTGCCGTGTCTCCGCGCGCATCGAGCCCCGCGCCGATGGCCGATCGCGCGGCCATGAGGTCCTCCCAGGACGCCGCGCGCACGACGCCTGTCGCGGCCGTGGTGTCACTCGCTGCCACCACGCACGGCAGCCGGATCCGGCCAAGCCTGTCGAGGTCGTCGTCGCCGCGCGTCGCGAGACCGACGAACCAGGGTGTCGGCAGCCCGGTGGCGAGCCATCGCCCGCGCGTGAGCAGGCGATCGGTCGCCACGGCGACCGCCTCCGGGGCGTGCCAGGCCACTCCGCATGCCCGCGCCACCGTCGCGGCGATCCACGCGGCCCTCGGGCCGGCCACGAGCACGCCGGCGACGGCCACGCCGTCGAGGTCGCGCAACACGGCATCCGCACCTGCGGGGTCCAGGGCGGCGCCCGACGGCTCGGGCACGACGCGGAGCCCGACACCGACGCGGCGGGCCGCCTCGCCGTACGCTCGCGCCTCATCACCCTCGGGATTGGCAAACAGCAGGACGATGGGCGCGCTCGTGGTCACCGCCTCAGTGTAGCGAGGCCCGCTCGCTTCGTCCTTCCCGTCAGGCGAACTGCCGTGGGGCGCGTCCACGGCGCGCGAGCCAGGCAGGCCGGCATTCCCGGCGGCGGGCGGTAGACTAGGGGGTCGTGGCTGCCCCGATGTCCACCACCGTGCCAGCGTCACCGCCCCGCGTCCTCGTGACGGGGGGCTCCGGCTTTCTCGGCATCAACCTCCTGCGCTACCTGCACGCGCGCGGCTACGCGACGTCGTCGCTCGACATCGAGCCGTTCGGGTACGCCGACATGACGCCACATGTGCGCGTGGTGCTGGGCGACATCCGGCGACGCGCCGACGTGGACAGCGCGCTCGAGGGCTGCACGCACGTCGTCCACTGCGCGGCGGCGCTGCCGCTCTACTCCCCCGAGGACATCCACACCACCGATGTCGTGGGCACGCGGATCATGCTCGAGGCGTCGCGGGATCATGGCGTGTCGCGCTTCGTCCACATCTCCTCCACGGCGGTGTACGGGATCCCCGATCACCACCCGCTGAAGGAGGACGACCGGCTGCACGGCGTGGGCCCATACGGCATCGCCAAGGTAGAGGCCGAGGCGGTCGCCGAGACGTTCAGGGCGGCGGGCATGGTGGTGCCGGTGCTGCGCCCCAAGTCGTTCATCGGTCCCGAGCGCCTCGGCGTGTTCGCGCTGCTCTACGACTGGGCGCTCGACCAGCGGAACTTCCCGATGATCGGCAACGGCCGCAACCGCTACCAGCTGCTCGACGTCGAAGACCTGTGCGAGGCCATCGTCCGCTGCCTCGAGCTACCGGTGGCTGCGGTCAACGACACGTTCAACATCGGCGCCAAGGCGTTCCTCACGATGCGCGAGGACTACCAGGTGGTGCTCGATCGCGCGGGCTTCGGCAAGCAGATCGTCGGGTTCCCGGCGGCGCCGGCCATCTGGGGCCTGCGTGTCCTCGAGGCGCTCGGCGTGTCGCCGCTGTACAAGTGGGTCTACGAGACGGCGTCCAAGGACTCGTTCGTCTCGATCGACAAGGCGGAGCGGCAGTTGCAGTTCACGCCGAAGTACTCGAACCGCGACGCGCTGCTGCGGAACTTCGAGTGGTACATCGCGCACAAGGACTCGTTCGCCCAGGCCTCGGGGATTTCACACCGGGTGCCGTGGAAGCAGGGCGCGATCGGGCTGTTGAAGAAGTTCTTCTAGGATTCACGAATCGCAGAATGGCCGCGGCGCTCGTCGTCGCAGGTCGAGGGGATACGGATGCCGACGCTGACGATTGAGGGAGTGGGAACGTTCGAGGTGGCCGCGGGCACGCGCCTGGTCAACGCCATCGAGCAGCAGGGGGTGGACATCCTGCACGCCTGCGGCGGCAACGCCCGCTGCACCACCTGCCGTGTGGAGTTCATCGAGGGTGAGCCTTCGGCGATGACGAAGGCCGAGAAGGAGAAGCTCGAACAGCGCGGCCTGACCGGCGTGCGCCTCTCCTGCCAGATCGCCTGCGACCACGACATGACGGTCCGCGCCATCAGCCGCCTCGAGGGGTCCGGCCGCGCCGACGCCGGCGGTCCGCCCGACGCCGCGATCCAGCCGCCGCCGGAGTGGGTGTAGGGCTGGCGCCCGTTCATTCCTCATGCCTCATGAGTCATGCCTCATGAAGGCAAGGTAGAAGGTAGAAGGCGAAAACTGCACGCGGGCCGGCGACGGAGGGCTGCAACATCTGCACCCTCCCACGACGAGCCCGCGTTTTTTCCGTGTGTCTCGTGCAGTGCTGGTTGGCGCGCTCGATGCTTCCGCGCTGGGCATGCGCCACGACATACACGACCGAACGTTCGCCTTCGCCGTCCGCGTCTGCACCTTGAGTGACGATCCCTGGTTCAGGGACATCGTCAGACGTGCCATCGCCAGCCAACTCGTCTCGGCGGCCACCTCGGTCGGCGCGAATCTCGCGGAAGCCTCGGCAGCGCAGTCGAAGCCGGACTTCAACGCCAAGGTCGGCATCGCGAAAAAAGAAATCGGCGAGGCGCAGTGGTGGCTGCGCGTCGCCGAATCTGTCGACCTGTGTCGCCGCCGCGACTGGAACGAACTGCGCGCCGAAGCCGCATCGATCGGTCAGGTCATCTCCGCGATCTCCCGGTCCGCCCGCCACTCCCCCCATCGCGGGTCAGACTCGGACCACTGACCGTGTACCTTCTACCTTCTACCTTCTACCTTCTACCTTCTACCTTCTACCTTCTACCTTCTACCTTCTACCTTCTACCTCTAGCCTTCTGCCCTTGCTGTTCATGAGTCATGAGTCATGACTCATGAGGCATGAGGCATGAGGCATGAGCTACTTCACCCCATGCATCAACCGGTTCAGCACCGGCGACAGGAGCAGCAGGATGGCGCCCGAGAGCAGGAGCGCCCAGAACCCGAAGGTGTAGCCGCCGAGCGCCGAGGCCGTCGTCATGCCGCTCTCGCCGCTGACGTAGCCGGCGAAGATGCCCGACAGGTTGTTGCCGATGCCCGTCGAGAGGAACCAGCCGCCCATGCCGAAGCCCACGAGGCGCACGGGCGCCAGCTTGGTGACCATCGAGAGGCCGATCGGCGACAGGCACAGCTCCCCCACCGACTGGATCACGTAGACCATGAAGAGGGTCCAGAACGGGATCTTGCCGGCGCCGTCCACCAGGCTCGACAGCGCGAACATCAGCAGCAGGAACGCCAGCCCGTTGAACACGAGTCCGAGACCGAACTTGCGCGGGATCGAGGGATTCATGGCGCCGAGCTTCACCCATACCCAGGCCACCACCGGCGCGAGCGCGATGATCGCGATCGAGTTCACCGACTGGAACCACGCGACGGGGAACGTCCAGTCGCCGAACTGACGGTTGACGATCTTGTCGGCCAGGAACGTGAACGAGCTGCCCGCCTGCTCGAAGAACATCCAGAACATCACGTTGAAGGCGAAGATGATGAGCATCGCGA
>NZ_JBIINP010000148.1:0-10330 GCF_044337415.1 Luteitalea sp. | reverse complement strand
GCCGCCTGCGGCGACGCCGCCGTCATCGAGATCTCGCTGTTGAGCGACACCACGTGCCACGGGCCGACGTTGTACGAGAAGTACCCGAGGCCGTACGGCCCCGCGCGTTCGCCGAAATAGTCGTAGTGCCCCGAGCCACCCGGGGTCTCGTAGTCGTGATTGCCGGGGGTGGCCCAGGTGCGCGACTTGAAGCGCCCCCACGACGCCTCGTAGCACCGCGCGAAGTCGGCGGTTCGGCCGTGCGGATACGCGTTGTCGCCGGCGGTGAAGACGATCCCGCCCATCTTCTCGATCAGCGCGGCCGTCGCCGTGGCGCCCGGCGTGGCGCCCTGCGCATCGCAGTACCCGATGTCGCCGGCGCCGATGAAGAAGGCCTCGGAAGGCGTACCGCCACCACCAGGGAGTGTCGGCGGCGAAGGCGCGACGGGGTTGGACGGGGACGACCCCTTGTCGCACGAGATGGTCAGCGCCAGGCCCAGCACGAGGACACACGCCCACATCGACGGCCTCGACGAGGCGTGGCGGACCACCGGGCGGCGGGATCGGTCGGCGGACATACGGAAACGCGCGGGTGACCCTGCCAGCATACGTCCACCTCGGCCGTCGTCAAACTCCGGCGTCATCGGGGCGCCTCCGCCACGGCGGCCCGGACGGCCTCGGCGATGACCCTGGACAGTTCCGCCTCGAGTGCCAGGAGATCAGCCGACGAGCGGTCGTACGTGGCGGCCCAGAGGTGCGTGTCCGTGGACGCGTCGACCAGCTGCGTCGTGACGCGCACGCGATCGCCCACGCGGGTGACCGACCCCTCGAGCACCAGGTCGACCCCGAGTTCGGCGGCGATCGCCGGCAGCCGCTTGTTCGACTGCCGGTACGCCATGGAGGAGGTCCGCGACACGACGCGCAGCGTGCGGTCCTGCGCCAACTGGGCGATGACGGCCTCGGTGAGCCCCGCGCAGAGGGCTTCGTCGGCCTGGCCGGGGGCAAACGAGACGAGCGGCAACACGGCGATCGACCGATGGTCGTGCGGCGTCGGCGGCCGGGCGACGTCGGTCGCGCCCTGCGGCACGGGACCGGGCTCGACGACCTTCCCCACGCCATAGGTGCGGACGACGTACAGGCCCAGCAGGATCGTGGCGGCGGCCCCGATGAGTTGCGCCAGGATGCGGCCGATGAACGAGATCCAGGCGGCCCGCAGCTTGTCGCGCTTCTTGCGGGCGTGGAGGGCGTCGGGATCGACCGTGGCGCGCGGGGCGCCGTCGGGCCCCGGGCCGGTGTCCCGCTGCACGGGCATGTGCTCGGGGGGGACGAGCGGGGCGGAGCCGTCGGTCATGGCAGTGCGCCGCGTAGGGCGGCGCGGGGGCTGAGGGGAGCGGTCCAGCCCCAGCGGCCAGACCGTCGTCCTTCTACAGTACTACCGTCGAGGCGCGACGGCGAGTGAGGGTGCCGCCGGCAGCCAGCGCCGGGGCGCGCTACTTCGCATCGAGCCCGTTGAGGCCGCGCGCGAAGTTGGGGTCGATGGCGTTGAGGTCGGCCCGATAGCTGACGACCGAGGCCGTCGGGAACGAGGCCGGCACCTTCTGCGTGACCGCGCCGGTGGCCACCCACTCGGTGGCCCGCTGCAACGTCACCACGAAGCCCACGCAGCTCATGGCGACCACGTCGTGGCCGAGCACGGTGTGGAAGGCGCGTCCCTTGCCGAAGCGGCTCACCATCAGGATCGGCTCGTCGCGCGACGTGCCGTTGTTGCCCGGATCGGCATAGGCGGTCGCGAGGATCGTCATGTTGGTGCCGGGTCCGCGCAGGTGGGCGTAGAGCTCGTCGCCCTGGTGCATCCACACGGGCGGGAGCCCCTTGGTGATCGGATGGTCGGCCGCACGGGTGCGGATCGCATACGGCGTCCGCCGGCCGTGCGACGCGCCGGGGCCCTCCGACGGATCGCTGACGAGCTTGTCGTCCTTGTAGTACCAGTACGGACCGGATGCGGCGGTGCGCCCGCGCCAGCCGCCGACGCCGATCATGTCGTTCCACGCCTTCCAGGTCGGGAACGCGTTGTCGGCCGCGTGCACGAACACGGCCCCGCCGCCGCCCGACACGTATTGCTCGAAGGCGGCGCGCAGCGGCGCCGGCCAGCGCTCGTCCGGCGCGTCGTAGTTCAGCACGACGGCGCCGTACGCCTTGAAGTCGGGCACCCAGTCGGTGAGCACGCCGGTCACCGCCGGCGCCGTGACGACGGTGACCTCGAAGCGCCCGGTCTCCTCCAGCGCCTTCTTCATGAGGGGCGTCGTGAGCTGCCACTTGTGGTACGGCCCGCCGCTCTCGCCATCGAGCAGCATGACCTTCACGCGCGCAGGGCCTTGCGCCACCACGCCAACGCCCAGGGCGACGATCGCCACGAGGCCGAGAAACAGCTGTCGCATCCGTACTCCTGATCGAGGGGTCCGGGGCTATGGTAGACCGACCGAGGGCGGCGGGATCCATCCGGCCGCGACCGCTGGGCAGGTCAGGGCCCGGCCGGTCGTGATAGATCTGGAAGTTCCGATGAATCGTCGCAGGCCCTCCTTCCTGATTCTGGCCGGCTTGTCGCTGGCCTCGAGTGTGATGTTGCGCGGCGCGCAAGCCCCGTCCCCGGTGCGCCCCCCGGCCACCCCGGGCGATGTGGTGAAACTGCCGCCGGCCGAGGCCGCCCGGATGGCCACCGAGGCCCGCTCGAAGCTGTCTGCGGAGGTGGCCGAGGGCGTCGAGCTCAGCCTGTGGGCCCCCGAGGCGCTGCTCGTCGACCCGGTCGCGATCGACATCGACCCGGACGGCACGCTGTACGTGACGAGCACCACGCGCAACAACATGCCGCTGGACATCCGGGGCCACCAGGACTGGATGGCCACGGTGCACACGCTGCGGAGCGTGAACGACCTGCGCGCCTTCTACCGCAAGACCATGGCGCCGGCCAACAGCGAGAAGAACGGCTGGATCACCGACCTCAACAAGGACGGCTCGCGCGACATCCGCGACCTCGCGGAGATGAAGGAACGGATCTACCGCCTCCGCGACACCGACGGCGACGGCCGCGCGGACGAGTCGCGGCTGATCTTCGAGGGCTTCAACGACGATCCCGCCTTCGACATCCTCGGCGGCGTCCTGTCGCACGAGGGGAGCCTGATCGCCGGCGTGCCGCCGGGCGTCTATCGCCTGCGCGACGGCAACGGCGACGGCGTGCTCGAGCAGCGGACCCCGATCGCGGAGGGCTTCAACACGCACCCGGCCTTCGGCGGGCACGGCGTCTCGGGTGTCACGATCGGGCCCGACGGCCGGCTGTATTGGGAGGTGGGCGACATCGGCCTGCACCACACGGACCGCAGCGGCCGCACGTGGAGCCTGCCCAACCAGGGCGCCGTGGTGCGATCGGAACTCGACGGATCGAACTTCGAGATCTTCGCCACCGGCATCCGCAACCTCCAGGAGTTCTCCTTCGACGACCGCGGCAACCTGATCAGCGTCGACAACGATGGCGACCACGCGGGCGAGAAGGAACGGCTCGTCTACCTGCCCTTCGGATCCGACAGCGGCTGGCGCTCGAACTGGCAGTACGGCAAATACACCGACCCGCGCAACAACCGCTACAACGTGTGGATGCGCGAAGGCCTGTTCAAGCCGCGCCACGACGGCCAGGCCACGCACATCCTGCCGCCCATCGAGAACTGGTACGCGGGACCGTCAGGCATGGCCTACAACCCGGGCACCGCGCTGTCGGACGCCTGGAAGAACCACTTCTTCGTCTCGAGCTTCCCCGGGGCCGCGCCGGGGGCCCGCGTCTACGGCTTCACCCTGGCCAACGACGGCGCCGGCTTCCGCAAGGACAAGGAGACGCTCCTCACGCGCGGCGTGCTCGTGGTCGGCATGAAGTTCGGCCCCGACGGCGCGCTGTACCTCACCGACTGGATCACGGGCTGGGACTCGAAGAACAACGGCCGCCTGTGGCGCGTCGACACGCCGGCGACGGCCGGCAGCCCCGTGCGCAAGGAGGTGCAGGAGCTGCTCCGCGCCGACTTCGCGGCGCGCCCCGTGACCGCAGTGGCGCCGCTGCTCGCGCACGCCGACATGCGCATGCGGCAGAAGGCGCAGTTCGACCTCGTGCGTCGCGGCGACGTGCAGACCCTGCTGGCGGCCGCCCGCGATCGCGGCAGCCTCCACGCCCGCCTGCACGGCCTCTGGGGCGTCGCGCAGCTGTCGCGACGCGTACCCGCACACGCCGCCGAGCTCGTGCCGTTCCTGAAGGACGCCGACGGCGAGATCCGCGCCCAGGCCGCTCGCCTGGTCGGCGACGTCCGCCATGCCGCCGCGGCGGAGAGCGTGACCGCACTGCTGGCCGACACCGAACCACGAGCCCGTTTCTTCGCCGCCGAGGCCCTCGGCCGCCTCGGCCATCGCCCGGCGGTCGCCCCCATCGTCGCGATGCTCGCCGCCAACGACGGCAAGGACCAGTGGCTGCAGCACACGGGCGCCGGCGCCCTGGCCGCCATCGGCGACGCCGCCGCGCTCGAGGCCCTCTCGACCCATGCCTCGCGCGGGGTCCGGCTCGCGGCCGTCATCGCCCTGCGTCGCCTGCACCATGCGGGCGTCGCGCGCTTCCTGCAGGACGCCGACGCCGCCGTGGTCACCGACGCCGCGCGGGCGATCAACGACGATGACGGGATCGCGGGCGGGGTGCCGGCACTGGCCGCGCTGCTGCCGGTGGCGCCGATCACCAACGAGCCGCTGGTCCGTCGCGCCATCAACGCCAACGTGCGACTCGGCACGGCCGAGGCCGTGGCTCGCCTCGAGGCGTTCGCGAAGCGGCCGGACGTCGCCACGGAGCTGCGCGTCGAGGCGATTGCGGCGCTCGGCGTGTGGAGCGATCCGTCGCCCATGGATCGCGTGGACGGCTACTACCACGCCCAGGTGACCGTTGCCGCGTCGCGCAGGGCGGACGCTGCCCCGCCAGCCTCGGGACCCCGCGCGGTGCTCGCCTCCACGCAGGCGCCCGCACGGCGCCAGGGCACGCCGCGGGCGGCGGCCCCCGCCGCGCCGCCGCGTGATGCTGCTGCAGCCCGGGCGGCCGTCGAGCGCCTCGTGCAGGAGTCGCAGGCACAGTCGAAGGTCGACGTCGACGTCACGGTGGCACTCGCCGAGTCGGCCGGCCGCATCGGCGCCGTCGGCGCCGCGCCCGTGCTGCAGACCCAGCTTTCGAACGACCCGTCCGTGCTCGTGCGCACGGCGGCGCTCCGCGGACTCCAGGCGATGAAGGCCGGCGACATGAGCGCCCTGATGCAGACGGCCCTGGCCGACAAGGACCCGACCGTGCGCCGCGCCGCGCTGGCCCTGCTTCCCGGCCTCCCGATCTCGGCGGCCGCCAAGGTGCAGCATCTCGGCACCGTGCAGAAGACCGGCGGCACCGCCGAGCAGCAGGGCGCGCTCGAGGTGCTCGGCACGCTCAAGTCGCCAGACTCGCGCGCGCTGCTGGCCTCGTACCTCGACGACCTCGACGGCGGGCGCTTCCCGGTTGGCCTGCAGATCGACCTGGTCGATGCCGTGCAGGCGGATGGGAGCGCCCCGCTGCAGAAGCGGCTCGAGTCCTACCAGCGCAAGCAGCAGGCCGACGCGTTGATCAAGGCCTTCCGCGCCGCCTCGATCACCGGCGGCGACGCGCGCAAGGGCCAGCAGGTGTTCAACAACAACCCGCTGGCCGAGTGCACGCGCTGCCACGCGCTGCGCGGCCGCGGCGCGGACGTGGGCCCCGACCTCACGCGCATCGGCACGGCGCTCACGCGCGAGCAGTTGTTCGAGGCGCTCGCCGAGCCGAACGCGCGGATCGCCCCGGGGTTCGGCACCGTCGGCCTGACGCTGAAGGACGGCACGCGCGTCGACGGCACCCTGAAGGAAGAGACCGATGCGGAGGTGGTCGTCCTCGTGGGCTCGCCCGCAGAGACCCGCCGCCTGCGCAAGGCCGACATCGCCGAGCGCACTGACCCCGTGTCGGCCATGCCGCCGCTGGGCCTCGTGCTGAAGCCGCGCGAGGTCCGTGACCTGGTCGAGTTCCTCAGCGGCCTGCGCTGATGGAGGGACGGGCCGGGTTGGGACAACCGGCCCTACCCTCACATCGGTTCGCACCGGGAATTCAGGTCGGAACCGTGTCAGTCGGAGTTGGGAATGACGCGCGGGGCCCGCACCGCCAGATCGCGGCGCCGCTCACGCAAGGGCGGCCCCTCGCGCACGCACGCGTCCGACTGCCGGGACACACGAGATGACGCGACTCCTGCTGGCAAGCGCCGCCGCGGGCGCGATGGGCTGGGGCATCCGCGGCCAGTACGGGCACGAGACGGGCGCCATGATCGCGGGCCTGCTGGTGTCGCTCGTGATCGTGGGCACGCTGCGGCCGCGCGCGCCGGTGGCCTGGGCGATGCGGGCCGTGGCGTTCGGCGCGATCGGCGTCGGCTTCGGCGGCGCCATGACCTACGGCCAGACCATCGGCCTCACGCAGGATGCGGCGCTGGTGGGCAACGTCGCGGCGCTGCGCTGGGGCCTGCTCGGCCTCGGCATCAAGGGCGCGCTGTGGATCGGCTTCTTCGGCGCGTGCCTCGGCATGGGGCTCGGGACGACGCGCTATCGCGCTCGCGAACTCGCGCTGCTCATGCTCGCGCTCGTCGCCATCGCCGTGGTCGGTGTGTGGGTATTCAACGAGCCCTACGCGCCCGCCGATCGGGTACTCCCCCGCTTCTACTTCTCCGCGAGCTGGTACTGGCGACCCGACGTCGTCGACCTGAAGCCACGCCGCGAAGTCTGGGGCGGCCTGCTGCTCGCGCTGGCGACGCTCGGCGCCTACACGCGCTGGCGCGGCGACCGCCTGGCCCCACCGCTGCTCGCGTGGGGCGTGCTCGGCGGCGCCATCGGCTTCCCGCTAGGGCAGTGCCTGCAGGCGTTCCACGCGTGGCACCCGGAGGTGTTCAGGTCCGGCGCGTGGGTCGTGTACGACCCGTACATCAACTGGTGGAACGCGATGGAGACGACGTTCGGGGCCGTGATGGGCCTGTGCATCGCGCTGGGGGCGTGGCGGTCGCAAAACACCATCGCGTCACCGGCTGCATGGCCAACGGCAACGGAGCAAGGGCGCGGGCCGTGGCTGTCGCCAGGACCCGAATGGGCGGGACTGACCGCGCACGTGGTGCTGCTGCTGATCGCGGAGTTCACCGACGTGCCGGTGCTCGGTCGCTACGCCGACGTCGCGCTACTGATGGGGGTGCTCCCGCTGGCGCTGGCGGCGGAGGGGCGCTGGTCGCCGGCGGTGATCGCGCTGCCGGTCACGCTGCTGCCGATCGCGGGCAAGACGGTGCGCCGCCTCGTGTACGAACAGCACGCCGTGGGTGCGGTGGTCGGCTGGATCGCGTACGCCGTGCTGCCGCTCCTGGTGGCCGGCGTGGTCGCGTGGTGGCTCGTGCGCGCGGACGCGACGCGCACGCAGGAGGGCCGCCCGGTACGCGCGGCACTCATCGCGTGCACGTGGCTCTACTTCGGGCTGAACTTCGCCTTCTTCGACTTCCCGTGGCCCTGGGCCGCATGGACCACGCGCACGATTCACGCGATGGTGTTCGGCGCGTGCGCGATGGTGCTCACCACGCACGCGCTCACGAGGGCGCCGCGCACGGATCCGGCGTGAGTGCGTGGGCGCGGCGCGGACTGGCCGCGCTCGACCGCGTGCCGTCGACGCGAGACACCTCCTTCACGGTGGACTCGTCCGCGGAATGGCCAGGCACTTCGCGGCATCCGCATATCCATCCGTAAGGGTGCGTCGCACGGCGTGGCGCATGGACGTTAGCGGGGACCGCCGCATATGGCGTCAGGGGGCCTCGAGCTCGCGACGCCACTCGGTGGTGTCGCGGAGCGCGCCCAGGCGCTCGATGGCACGCTGCCTCAGGGCCTCGTCGCCCGACAGCACCGCCACCTGCGCCAGGTTGAACCAGCCCTCGGCCAGCGCCGGTTCCCGCTGGACGGCGGCGTCGGCCAGGCGACGGGCCTCGGCCAGGGCCGGCGCGTCCGACGTGAGTTGCGCCTTCTGCAGGTGGGCGGTGGCGGCGTCGTTGAGGACCCGCGCGTCGCCGGGCGCGGCCACGGCCGCGCGCGACAGCCGATCCACCGCGGCATCGACGTCGCCCGCCAGCAGCAGCGCCACGCCATACGCATGCAGGCTCGCGACGTCGTCGCGGCCGGCGCGTGCCGCCTCGACCTGCCTGGCGGCCTCCATCACCGGCAACGCCGCCTCGCCGCTCGTCGTCCGCGTCCCGGAGCGACGCACGGCGGGCGGAGCGCCGTACGGGAACCCGGAGAGCCGCCCGAACGTGGAGCGGGACGAGTCGGCGGCGGACTCGGCCGCGGCCACACGCGCAGCCTCCTGCAGTTCGGGAATGCCCGGCCCGGCGTCACGCACCAGCTGCCAGGTCAGGGCGGCACTGACGCCCACGACGAGCACGGCTGCCACGGGAGCCAGCCAACGCCTCAGTCGGACTGGTACCGGGGACGGCGCGACAGGAGTTGCAGGAGGCGGAAACGACACCACCTTATCGGCTCGGCCCTCCTCCCGCGCACCCTGGGCCTCGACGATGTCGTCCGACACCTCCGCGAGGATCGCCAGATGCGCCACGCATCGGTCGCAATCGGCCATGTGCGCCTCGAGCTGGCCGATCTCCGCGTCGGACAGCCGGTGGTCGAGGTAGGCCGCCACCGTCTCGTCGTCGGGGCACTGAGGCGTTGGTCCCAGGGGGTCGTGCTGGCTCGCAGGTATCGTCATCCCGCCACCGGCCCCCTTCCGGCGTGCTCGTGTTGAGAGACAGCCACTGGTATCGGATTTCCGCCCGGCTCGCCGGACTCGGTGTGAGGCAGGTGCGTCAGCGTCCGCACATGCGCGGCCGACACACCGAGGCGTTCGAGTTCGCGCCGTAGCTCGCCCAGCAGGCGCTCCAGTTGTCGGTACAGCGGCTTCTGCTCTTCACCCAGCACGCGCGCGATGTTGGCCACCGTCGTCCCCTGCTCGAACCGGAGGCGCAGCAGCAACCGCTCGCGGGGTGGGAGCCCGGCCAGTACCAACTTCAAGGCACTCGAGGTCGCCGCAGCGGTGGCCGCCGCCTCGCGGGCCTCGAGGAGTTCGTCGGGCGCCGGGTCGGACGCGGGCATGTCGGCGATGGCCTCGATCTCCACGAGCCGCCGCCCCGTGACGCGGCCCGGCAGCCTGGCGGCGAGGTCGCGCAGGGTTTCGACGTCCAGCGACGCGTCCCGCGCCCGCAGCGTCTCGATCGCTTCCTCGAACGACAGGCGCTGCTGCTCGACCAGGCGCTCGAGCGCCACGGCCGTCGGGCCCAGGCGCACCGCCTCGGCCGACGGTCGCCAGCGCCCCCATGCCCGCACGCGGTCGTCGAGGAACTGCCGCGTGATGACGGTGCGCAGGAACGTCGACAGGCGGCTGCGCTCCTCGAACCGGCGCAGCACCGCGTAGTCGTCGTCGATCAGCCGCAGGCGCACGGTGGCCGCGAACTCCTCCTCCTCGTCGCGTGACAGGCGATAGCGACGCCCCAACGCGCGCGTCACGGCGTCGATGATCGGCAACGCCTCGCGAAACCGCTGTTCCTGCGCCGTCTCTGGCGTCATGCACTGGTCAGCGACACCGGGCCGTGAGTCGTCGTGTCCCCGACGCCCTGTGCGCACCTTGGGTAGTCCCTGCAGTATGGGCGAGCGGCCGGGCGCGGCACAAGTGACTGCCGTGGCGATGGAAGTCGCGGGCGTGATCGTCGACATGGGCATCCACCTCGCGGATGCGGCCCGAGCCACCGGCGCGAAGATGTTCCGCGCCGTGAGGCCGCCTGCCCCTGTACGCGTAAACGACGCGTGCAGCGGTGCATCCCCCTCGAGGTTCATCACAAGGACGGACAGGGTCGCGGCTTTTCCCCGTGCGGGAAACCGTCGCCCAGCGGCCGTCCTCCTCGCCGATGCGGGGCCTGACGCCCCGCCAGGAGGCCTCCATGAGGGAAGGCGCACGGAAGGCCCGCGGAGCCGAACGCGACGGCAGTTGCAGTAGGGCGCAGCGACCACCGATGCCGCCGACCGCGCCGCGGTGGCCAGTTCAGCGGGTGCGCGCGCCCTGGTCGAGGGCGCGTCGCACGTGGGCGAAGAGCGCCTCGGGCAGGAAGGGCTTGCCGAGCAACAGCGAGTCCTGATCGCCGTGCACGTCGAGGCGTTCGGTGTAGCCCGACATGTAGGCGACGGCGATGCCCGGCCGGGCATCGCGCAGTCGGCGCGCCACCGTGAAGCC
>NZ_JBIINP010000371.1:0-2854 GCF_044337415.1 Luteitalea sp. | reverse complement strand
TCGGGCCGCCGGCGCCGATGTCGAGCCCGGGCTCGTTGCTCGACAGGTCCCAGCGCGCGCTGCCGCGCACGCGATCCTCGAAGAACACGGCCGACCGCTGCAGCGGGCGCTCGGGCGTGTAGGCCGGCGCCATCCAGGTGAGCAGGCCCGTGACCACCATGCCGGTCATCAGTACCGCCCCGGCCACGCCGTGGCGCACGCGCCACTGCAGCCGTCCCACCAGCACCGCGAGGACGGGCGGCCACAGCAGGATGCCCGCGAGGAAGAACACCGCCGGGTACGCCCACGTCGGCGTCACCAGCGGCATGCGCCCGAGCAGCGTCACCACGAACGGCAGCAGCGCCAGCAGGTCTGGCCCCCACAGCACCCACGTGAGGATCGCGACGCACGCGCTCGCGACACGCGCCGGCCACGTACGAACACCGGGAGACGACGCGGCCTGCGCTCCGTTGGCGGCGCCCCCTTCGAGGTAGGGCGCGGTCTCCGACCGCGCCGCTGTCCGTGCAAACAGGATCGTCGGCGCCACCAGCACCACGGCTGCCAGCAGCGGGATCGACACCAGGTACGACGCCGCAGGCGCGAACCGCAGCGCCAGCCCCAGCAACGCGATCCACACCGGCAGCGCCGCGAACCACACGCCGAACGGCGTGCCGTCTGGCGCCACCTTTGGCGGCACCATCGTCGCCACCCGTCGCACCAGCCAGCTCACCGTGACCACCATCATCGTCATGAACGCGAACAGCCGCCACGGATGCGCGAACCACGGATGCAGTTCCGCGCGGCCCGCCCGAACGAGCCATACCGCGCCGACGAGCGCGCCGAGCACCGCCCCCGCCGCGACGATCGCCCACAACGCCGTGCGCACCACGTTGAGCGTCCCGCCCTGCGTACCCGGCACCCGGTACCCCGTACCCGGCTCCTGCGCTGCCGTACCCGGTACCCCGTACCCGGTACCCGGATTCCTTTGAACCTGCCTGAGCATGCCGATCCAGGCGGCGATGCCGAGCACCAGCGTGAGCCAGCCGGCCAGCACGCCGGTGCGCATCGACCACACGAAGGCGACGCGGTCGAGCAGCGAGAAGTACATCGGCGCGTCGGTGCTGCCGACGAGCGAGGGCTGCGCCTCGAGCCGGTCGACCACCTCGAGCACCATCGTGCCGGCGTCCTGCAGCACGCGGTTGGGCACGCGGTCCGGGCGGTCGCGATCTGTGTGGTACGTGTAGCCGTCGCCGGCGGCGGCGAAGTTGATGCCCGTCACGCCGGGCAGGTGCTTGAGCACCGAGAAGTCGGTGTCGTTGGGCAGCGCGTCGTAGATCGACTGCATGTACGAGCCGCCGCGCGGCCGAGACACGCCCGCCCACGCGCGCAGCGCCGGGCTGGTGCCGGGGCCGGTCTCGAACAGCGGGAACGGGCTGGCCGAGCCGATCGCCTCGAGGTTGAGGAACACCTTGAGCCGCGCGCGCACCTCGGGGTCGTCGACGATCGCGCGGGCGCCCTGCAGCCCGTGCTCCTCGCCGTCGGTGATGATCACCATCAGCGTGTAGTTGGGGGTCGGCCGCGCCGCCAGCGAGCGCGTGGCCTCGAGGATCACGCTCGTGCCGAGCGCGGCATCGCCGGCGCCCGGGCCCCAGGCCACGGAGTCGTAGTGCGAGATCAGGCCGATGGCCTCACGGCGCTTGCCCGGCTTGATGGCGATGATGTTGGCCACCCGCGTCGTGACGCCGGCGTCGCGCCAGGCGGCGTCGGCCTCCTGCACCCGCACGTCGAACCCCTGCAGTTGCAGCGTCTCGATGACGTAGGCGCGGGCCTTCTCGTTGGCCGGCGTGCCCGTCCAGCGGCTGCCGATGGAGCCGGCGAGCCGCTCCACGTGGCTGCGCGCGTTGCGGACGTCGAACCGGTCGGCGCGGCTGCATCCGGGCAGCAGCAGGGCGGCGAGGGCGATCAGCGCGGCAGGAAGGCGCCACGTCGTCGGCTGGGGCATGCGGGGGAGCGTAGCAAAGAAATGCCGCGATGCCGGGATGCCGCGATTCCGCGACGCCACCCAGGGGCCAGGTCTCAGGCCTCGTGGCTCGATGGTCTGATGTCACTCGAGGTGCCGACTTTAGTTTTCTTGCAACGGGCCCGCTGGCGCGCGGAAACACCTCCCGACTCGGGGCGACAACTGTCATCGGATAGTCGAGCTGGCGCTCGATTTGCAGAAACGGGCGTGACGCGCCCTCACCTACGTTGTGGCTGGGCAGCTCCGTCGCACCGCGACGCCTGTGTCGCGGCGACTTCACGAAGAGGTCCGATGTCTGCCCTGTTCCGCACCCTCGCCGCCGCGCCGCTCGCGGCCGCCGCCCTGCTGTTCACGGTCGCCAGTGCGACCCCGGCCCACGCCTCGGTGATCTACACGTACACCGGGAACCCGTTCAACGTCCTGCAGGGCAACAGCTACTCGGCGCAGGATGGCGTGGCCGGCGTCATGGAACTCGGCACAACGCTGGGAGCCAACCTTTCCTCGACATCGCTCACCCCGCTGACGTTCAGCTTCTCCGATGGCGTCAAGACCATCACGCAGGCCAACGCCTCGTCAGCGTCGTTCGTCGTGTCCACCGACGGCTTGGGCAACATCACCACGTGGGAGATCAGCCTGGCCATCCCCTTCGGTGTTGGTGGCCCCCCTGTGGTGATCACGACCACGAACACCGCGCAGATGGTCCTCGATCGGGGTGAGGACAACGAGTGCTTCGGGTTTCTTTGCGGCCTCACGTTCGGCGAGGTCCGCAACGCCCCCGGCGGTTGGGAGCCCAAGGTGCCGCCGGTGCCCGAGCCCTCCTCGATGCTGCTGATCGGCGCCGCGCTCGCCGGGTTC
>NZ_JBIINP010000147.1:0-10426 GCF_044337415.1 Luteitalea sp. | reverse complement strand
GGCGGGTGGGTGCCAGCGCAGCGCATCCGCGTCGAGGAGGCCCTGCGCGCCTACACGGCGGGGGGCGCCTGGGCGGGGTTCCGCGAGGGCGACACCGGCGTCCTCGCGCCCGGCCGGCTGGCGGACGTCGTGGTCATCGACCGCGACCTGCGCGCCGTGCCCCCCGAGACGATCCGTCAGGCGCGCATCGTCACCACGGTCGTCGGCGGGCGGATCGTGTTCGAGGGCCCGCGACAGCCGTGACGGGCGCCAGGGGACACCGCAGGCTGGGCGGGACGGATTGATGTCGGCTCACGCGGGACCAGCGCCGCGGGTGGCATACTGACGAGACACCCTGCACATGCGGTGGTCGCAACCGCGTCGCGCGGGTCGAGTGAGCCGTGTATCGACCAGAGACTGCCATCGAGGTGCCGTGGACGCGCCGTCGCTTCTGGGCCGACGCCCGTCGCTCGGTCCCGGCCAACGTGTGGCTGCTCGGCGTCACGAGCCTCTTCACCGATGTCAGTGCCGAGATGGTGGCCAGCGTCCTGCCGGCGTACCTGATGCTCGGCCTGGGGCTGTCCCCGCTCGCCTATGGCGCGGTGGAAGGGCTCCATGTCGGGGCGACGGTCGCCACCCGCTGGCTCGGCGGCGCGGTCGCCGACTGGTGGGGGCGGTACAAGGGGGTGGCGCTCCTTGGCTATGGGCTCTCCGCGGCCTGCCGTGCCGGTCTCCTCCTGGTCGGCTGCTCTCCCGCCGGCATCGCGGGCGTGATCGCGGCGGACCGGCTGGGCAAGGGCCTGCGCACGGCCCCGCGCGATGCCTTGATCTCGCTGAGTGCGACGGCTGGCGGTCTGGCCCAGGCGTTCGGCGTCCACCGCGCGCTCGATGCGGCCGGTGCGCTGATGGGGCCGCTCCTGGCTGTCCTGGTGCTGCGTGCCCTCCCCGGTGCCTACGACGTGGTCTTCGTCACGAGCTGTGCGGTGGCCATCATCGGTGTCGCCGTGCTGGCCGCGTTCGTGCGCGATGTGCCTGGCCCGATCGCTCCTGCCAGCAGGCCGTCGCTGGTCGCCGCCCTGGCGCTGGTTCGCCAACCCGCGGTCGGTCGCATCGCCCTGGCGGCGGGGGCGCTGGGGCTCGTCACCGCGAGCGATGGACTGCTCTACGTTGCGCTGCAGGCCTCCGTCGGGTTTCCCGCCCATTGGCTGCCCCTGCTGTCGGTGGGGACCGCCGCGACCTTCCTGCTGCTGGCCATCCCCGTCGGGATGCTCGCGGATCGCTGGGGGCGCCCCCGGGTCTTCGTCTACGGGCACCTCGCGCTGCTCCTGGTGCACGCGGCCCTGCTGGCGCCGATCGCCGGACCGTGGATGCCGATCGCCGTCGCCGTCCTGCTCGGCGTCTACTACGCGGCGACCGATGGCGTGCTGATGGCGCTGGCGAGCGCGGTCGTTCCTGCGGACCAGCGCGGCAGCGGGCTGGCGCTGGCGGCCACCGCGAGCAGCCTGGGGCGCATGGGGGCGGCCCTGGGGTTCGGCGTGTTGTGGAGCACCTGGTCACGTGACGTGGCCGTGGTCGCCTTTGCCCTGGCGCTCGCGTGCAGCCTCGCCCTGGTGCGGCCGCTCCTCCGCGCCGCGACTCCGGACGGAGACCCGTCATGACCACACCCCGTCGTCGCGCGCGTGTCTGGGGATTCGTGCTCACCTGCGCGTGCGCCGTCGCCCTTGCGGTGGGCTATGCGTCAATCGCCATGAGTCGCCGCTCGCCTTCCGCCGCGCCTGCCGGCGGCGTCACGCTCCGCGCCGCGCCGCCCTCTCGGCCATACCTGGTCGTGAGCAGTGCGCACCCGGGCGACACCTGGGGCAGGCTGGTGCTCGTGTCGGCGGCAGCACCCTCGGAGGGTGTGTTTCCGACGACGCTGGCGTGCGAGCGGGCCCACATGGCGGCGGGCCGCGGGTCGTGCCTGAAGCAGGACCGCACCACCGCCGCCTACACACAGGAGATCTTCGACGAGGGCTTCCTGGTGCGTCACCGCGTGCCGCTGACCGGCGTGCCGAGTCGGACGCGGGTCTCGCCTGATGGTCGGTGGGCGGCGGCGACGGTCTTCGAGCACGGCCACTCGTACGCGGACGAGGGCTATTCCACGCGCACGACGCTCGTCGACACGGCCTCGGGGCGCGTCGTCGCCGACCTCGAGCAGTTCGAGATCGAGCGGGACGGGCGCCGCTTCGCGAACGTCGACTTCAATTTCTGGGGCGTCACCTTCGCGCCCGACAGCGACACGTTCTACGCCACGCTGTCGTCGGGCGGCGTGAACTACCTCGTGACCGGTCGCGCCTCGACCCGTCGCGCGCGCGTGCTGCGGACGGGCGTCGAGTGTCCCTCGCTGTCGCCCGACGGCACGCGCATCGCCTACAAGCATCTCGTAGGCCCGGGCGCCTGGCAGTTGCGGCTGCTCGACCTGCGGACCGGCGCGGAACGCGACCTCTCGAGTGAAGCGCGGAGCCTCGACGACCAGGTCGATTGGCTCGACGACGCCCATGTCATCTACCAGATGGTCGGCGCCGGCGGCGCGAGCGTGTGGCAGATGGCCATCGACACGCCCGCGTCGCCGCGGCTACTGGTCGACCGAGCCTTCTCGCCCTCCGTGATCCGCTGACGTTCGCGAGCGTGGGCTGGTCGCCCTGCACGCGGACGGCAGCGGCGCCGAGGCTATGCCAGGGCGGCGAGGGCCTGCTCGATCACGCCGCCAGCCCGCGCCAGGGCCTCGCTCGCGGCGTCGCGCGACGCACCCGACCGAACCATGACGATGGCGGTGGCGACGTCGCCGCCCCCGGCCTCCAGCGCGGTCGTCGCGGCTGCGTCGTCGAGTCCCGTCTCCGACTGCACGATGCGCACGGCCCGCGCCTGCAGCTTGCTGTTGCGTGCCCGCATGTTGGTCATGCGGTTCCCACGCACGTAGCCCAGCTGAATCATCGCCGTCGTCGAGATCAGGTTGAGCACGAGCTTCTGCGCGGTGCCGGCCTTCATGCGCGTCGAGCCGGCGACGACCTCCGGACCCACAACCGGCACGATCGGTACGTCGACCGCCTCGGTGATCGCCGAGCCGGGCACGCAGGTGACGGCGACCGTGAAGGCCCCGAGCGACCGCGCGTACTCGACGGCGCCAATCGTGTAGGGGGTGCGCCCGGACGCCGCGATCCCGACGACCGCATCGTCTGGAGTCACGCCGCGTGCCGCCAGGTCGCGTGCTCCGGCGTCGCGGTCGTCCTCGGAGGCCTCGACGGCCCGGTAGCAGGCCTCGTAGCCGCCGGCGATCACGCCCTGCACGAGATCGGCCGACACGCCGTAGGTCGGCGGGCACTCCGACGCGTCGAGCACGCCGAGGCGCCCCGACGTGCCGGTGCCGACGTAGATCAGTCGTCCGCCGCGACGCAGGCGCCCGACCACGCCCTCGACCGCCCGCTCGATGGCGGGGAGCTCGCGCCGGACGGCGGCCGGCACGCCGTGGTCCTCGTCGTTGATGAGCGCCAGCGTGTCGGCGATGGACAACGTGTCCAGGCCGCGGGACCGCTCGTTCTCCTGCTCGGTGATCGGAAGGTCGGACATGTCGGCGTCGAGTGTAGCGCCGGGACGCGGCACGAGCGGCCACAGGCCACGGTCTGCGGGCGCCCCCCGTACCCCGTACCCCGTACCCGGTACCCCGTACCCGCTACCCGCTACCCGCTACCCGCCTCCGGTTTACCTACTAGGCGCCCCCCTCGACCTGCAGCTGTGGTATCACCCTTGGAACCGGCGGGTGCCTGTGGCCGCCGCACACGAGGCGACGTCCATGCCCACCTACTCCCTTCGCATCAACGGCAAGTCCCACGACGTCGAGGCCGAGCCCGACGACACCCTCCTGCAGGTGCTGCGCGACGACCTCGACCTCACCGGGTCGCGATACGGGTGCGGCGAGGGCCAGTGCGGCTCGTGCACCGTCCTGGTCGACAACCGGGCGATGCGATCGTGCGTGGTGAAGGTCAGTGCCGTCACCAAGGCACAGATCGTGACGATCGAGGGCCTGGCGACCGGCGACACGCTGCACCCGGTCCAGCAGGCGTTCCTCGAGGTCGAGGCCTTCCAGTGCGGCTACTGCACGTCGGGCATGGTGATGGCCACGGTCGCGCTGCTGCGTACCAACCCGTCGCCCACCGAGGCCGACATCGTGAAGGTGCTCGACCGCAACGTCTGCCGGTGCGGCACATACCCGCGCATCGTGAAGGCCGTGCGGCTGGCCGCCGAGCGGCTGAAGACGGCGACGCCCGCCACCGCGCAGGAGGCCCAGCGATGAGCGCGCACACGCAGGAGCCCCTCGAGGTCGAGCGGTACGAGTTGTCGGCGCCACCGACCTACGTCTTCGAGATGGAGCGACGCACGTTCCTGGCGATCTTCGGCGTGCTCGGCAGCGGGCTGCTCGTCGCGGCGACGCAGGCCCACGCGCAGGAGTCGGGGCAGGCCGGTTCGCGCAGCCTGCCGACCGACGTCAAGGCGTGGGTGCACGTCGGCGAGGACGGGCGCATCACCGGCTACACGGGCAAGACCGAGATCGGCCAGAACATCCGCACGTCGCTCGCCCAGGCGATTGCCGACGAACTGCACGTGCCGCTCGACCGCGTGTCGCTCGTGATGGCCGACACCGACCTCGTGCCCTTCGATCAGGGGACGTTCGGGTCGCTGTCGACGCCGCGCATGGCGCCACTGCTCGCGCGCGCGGCCGCCACCGCACGCGAGATGCTGATTGATCGCGCGGCGACACGCCTCGGTGTGCCCCGCGCCTCGCTCGCGTGCGAGGCGGGTCAGGTGACCGGGGGCGGCAAGTCGGTCGCCATCGGCGACCTGGTGAAGGGAGCGCAGTTGACCGGTGCGGTCCCGGCGGACGCGCCGCTCATGCCGCGCAGCGCCTGGAAGGCCCGTGGCACCGCCGCAGCGAAGGTCGATGGCCGCAGTTACGTGACGGGCGCGCACCGGTACACGCCCGACCTGACGCGTCCGGGCATGCTGCACGGCCGCATCCTGCGCCCGAAGGGCTACACCGGCACGCTCGCGTCGCTCGACGACAGCGCCGCCAAGGCGATGGACGGCGTCACCGTGGTGCGCGACGGCACGTTCGCCGGCGTGGTGGGCCCATCGGCGCGCGTGGCGCGTCGCGCCGCGGCCGCGGTCAAGGCGGAGTGGACGGTGCCTGCGGATCTGCCCTCGTCAGTGACGGTGTACGACCACCTGAAGGCGACGGCTACGGCCGCCGCTGCCGGGCGGGGCGCCGCGCCGACGCAGGCGGGTGATCCGGCCAGGGCCCGGGCGGGCGCGGCCCGCACGTTCGAGGCCTCGTATCGCATCCCCTACATCGCCCACGTGCCGCTCGAGCCGCGCGCCGCAGTCGCCGAGTGGACGGGCGACAAGCTGACGGTGTGGACGGGGACGCAGCGTCCCTTCGGCGTGCGCACCGAACTCGCGACGGCCTTTCGCATGCCGGAGGAGCGCGTGCGCGTGATCGTGCCCGACACGGGGTCGGCGTACGGCGGCAAGCACACCGGCGAATGCGCCGTGGAAGCGGCACGGCTCGCGAAGGCCGTCGGCAAGCCCGTCAAGGTCGTCTATTCGCGGCCCGAGGAGTTCTCGTACGGCTACCTGCGCCCGGCCGGCGTGATCGACGTCGCCGCGGCGGTCGACGCCGATGGGAAACTCGTCGCCTGGGAATTCGACAACTGGAACTCGGGTGGCGCCGGGCTGCCGACGCCCTACGACGTGCCCAACGTGCGCACGCAGTTCCACCAGGCCGACTCGCCGTTGCGCCAGGGCTCGTATCGCGGCCTGGCCTCCGCCGCCAACCACTTCGCGCGCGAGATGCACATGGACGCGATCGCGCGGGCGCTCGGCGTCGACGCGGTCGAGTACCGGCGGCGGCATCTCTCGAACGATCGCGTGCGCGCGGTGCTCGACGCGGCTGCCAAGGCCGTGGGCTGGCCCAAGCCGTCAGTGGATGGGCGTGGCCTCGGCATCGCGTGTGGCACCGACAAGGGCAGCTACATCGCGACGGCCGCCGAGGTGAGCCGCACCGACCGGACGCTCAAGGTCGAGCGGCTCGTCGTCGCCTACGAATGCGGCGCCATCGTGAATCCCGACGGCGTGCGCAACCAGGTGGAGGGCGCGATCGTGCAGGGCATCGGCGGCGCGCTGTTCGAGGCGATCGCCTTCGCCAATGGCGCCATCACCAACGGCAACATGGCGTCGTACCGCGTGCCGCGCTTCCGCGACGTGCCGCCGATCGAGCTCGTGCTGCTCGACCGACCCGACCTCCCGTCGGTCGGTGCGGGCGAGACGCCGATCGTGTGCGTGGCGCCGGCGATCGGATCGGCCGCGCGCGCGCTGGGCGCCGTGGGCGATGCCATGCCGGTGCGCTTCGCGTAGCCGGCCGACGGTGAACGCCGGGCTCACGCGACCGGCGCAGAGTCGCAGGGGAGAGCCGGCCCTGTCTTCTCGACGGTAGGGCCGGTTGTCCCAACCCGGCCCTGCTCGACGTTCACACCTCTTGCGTGAAAGTCAGGGCGGGGTGCGGAAGGCTCCGCACCCCGCGCACGGTCCTACTTGGCTGTCGGCACGCCCTCCGTGATCGGCAACTGCCGCGTCGTCGGGGCCTTCGGGGTGGCGATCTCGAACACCACTTCCAGCACGCCCGCCGTGAAGGTGGCCACGGCCGAGTCGGCCTTCACCGTCTCGGGCAGCGCCAGCGTGCGCGAGAAGTGCCCGTACGACCGCTCGGTGCGGAAGTACTCGCCGGTCGCCTCACGCGTGGACTCGCGACGCTCGCCCGTGATCGTGAGCACGTGCTCGCCGACCTCGATCGTGATGCCCTCACGCGTCATGCCCGGCAAGTCGGCGCGGAAGAACAGCTTGCCGTCCTTCTCCTCCACTTCGACCGCCGGCAGCCAGCCGGCGTGCGCCTTCTCCAACAGTCGCGCACCGATCGGCCACCGGCTGACGCCCATGCCGGCCTCGGTGAAGAAGCTCTCGATGTCGTCGCTCAGCGCGCGCATCAGGCTGTAGGGCGTGCGGGTGGGAATGGCCGAGGTCGCCTTCGACGTCGGTCGTGCAATGGTGGTGGTGACCATATGAGTCCCTCCGGACCGGCCCCGCGGCACGCGCCGTCGCACGCGCCAGGCGTCGCTGCCTGGCGCGGATGCTCGGCGAGTCCGTCGGTGACCAAGAGGAACGCTTGCATCACGCGTGCCCGCGCCACCCGAACACCGCCGCGTCAGAGGTGAACTGCACGAACCTCGCGGTGGGCCGCGTGCCTGCGGCCGCCAGCACGCCCGTCGACTCGGCGATGGCCGACCATCAGGCGCCCCGGCCAGGCTTCTGGGGCACGGGTGTCTCGCCGCGCTCGAGCATCGCGACGAGCGCCGCGATCTTCTTCGCCCGTCCGGCGGCCGTTCGCATCGTGGTGACGCGGAAGGTGAGCGCGAAGAGATTCTGCTTGCTCAGCGTCCGGAACGTCTCGCGTGCGCGCGAGCTGGCGTCGATGGCTGCCCGGAGGTCGTCCGGGATGTTCTCCACCGAACCCGTGCGCACCGGGGCATAGGCCGCCTCCCAGCGCCCGTCGGCCTTCGCGAGGTCCACCTGCCGCTGCCCGTGCGGCGTCATCCGCCCGGCCGCCGTCAGCCTGGCGATGTGCTCGCGATTGACCTGGCTCCACAGGCTCTTCGGCCGGCGTGGCGTGTAGCGCTGCAGGTACGACACCTCGTCGAGCCCGCGCCGGAGTCCGTCGATCCAGCCCCAGCACAGCACCACGTCGAGGGCCTCGCCGATCGTGATGGAAGGCACGCCGGAGCCCGTCTTGTAGACACGAAGCCAGATCTCGTCGGCGCGGTCGTGATGCTTCCCCAGCCAGGCCTCGAAGGCGGCCGCCGTGCGGAAGGACCGCTCCTGACCTGGTGTCGGGGCAAGCGGAGGCATGGAGGGCCTCATGGTAACCGGGCCGGAGCACGGGCGACAGGCGCGCCCGGGCCAGATGGTCCCTGTGGCCACCGGCGCGCGGCGGGCCGTGGCCCCCTCTGCCGTCCGATTCCGCTTGGAGGAGAAAGAACCCTCTTTCCCCGAGCCCTGACTGATGCGGAACCTGATCCTTGTCGTGTGCATCCTGCTGGCCGGCGGCGCCGTCGCCGCGGCCCAGACCGTCCCCGAAACCTTCGACTCCTGTCCGGATCCGTTCAAGGTCACGCTACGTGCCGTGCGGGCCGACCATGACCTTGCCGGCGTGAGCTTTGCCACGTCGACCGCCGGCGTGCTCAATTGCGCGGGCGCCGTCGGCCTGGCCGATCCCGCCACGGGACGCCCCATGCTGCCCAACACGATGGCGCGCATCGGCAGCATCTCCAAGCCCATCACGGCGATGGCGATCCTGAAGCTGCGCGACGCCGGCAGGCTGTCGCTCGACGACACGATCGTGTCGCACCTGCCACATCTGCTGCCCGCCGGGGGCGTCACCGACAGCCGATGGAACCAGGTGACCCTGCGCATGCTGCTCCAGCACACGATGGGCTGGGACCGGGCCGTCGTCGCCGAGCCGATGCAGAGCAGTCGGGCGATCTCGACGTCGCTCGGCATTCGCGGCCCCGCGACGTCCAGCGACGTCGCGCGCTGGGTGTTCCGGCAGCGGTTGCACTTCACGCCGGGCTCTCGGGTCTCCTACACCGGCATCGCCTTCGGCCTGCTCTCGCTGGTGGTCGAGCGTGTCTCGGGCATGCCCTACGAGCGCTACACGCGCGAAGCCGTGCTCGAGCCCCTCGGCATCCGCACGTCGATGCGCGTCGGTCGGACGCTCATCGAGGGGCAGTCGCAGCCAGACACGCCCGATCGCCGCGAGGCGGTGTACGTCGTGCCGTCGTCCGTGTCGCAGGTGCCGAGCGTGTTCCCGTACGTGACCGGGACGGTGCCCCGGCCGTACGGGGAATGGTACGAAGAGGCACTCGAGGGGTCGGGGGGCTGGGTGGCCACGGCGCCCGCCCTGGTGCGACTCGTGGACGCGGTGTTCGGCCGCGCCAACGTGCCGTCGATCTTCTCGGCGCAGACGCGCGCCGAGATCCAGGCACGGCCGGCGGTGACGCCCACGGGCAACTACTACGGGCTGGGATGGCAGATCATCCCGGTCTCCACTGGCAACCGCATGCGCTTCGCGGGCGGGCTCCGCGGCACGATGGCCGAGGTCTACCACCTGCCGAACGGGCGCTCGTTCGCCTACATCATCAACTCCTCCGGCGACCTCGACGAAGACCTGGCCGGCCCGATCAGTTCGCAGATGTTCGCCGGCGTCGCCGCCCAGCCAGGGGCGGCCAACAACCTTGGCACGGCCGCCGCGTACGTGGACTCCACAGCGGTGGTACCGCAGATCCGGTCGCAGAAGGGCGTCGTCGATGCGGTCACCGGCGAGCCGGGCCTCTCGCCGGGCACGCGCTTCGTGGTGCACGGCTGGCGGCTCGCAGGGGCGTCGCAGTCGTCGCCGACGCCGGCGGGCAGCCTGGGGGGCGTGGAGGTGCGCATCAACGGCGTCGTGGCGCCGCTGTTCTCGGTGCAGCCCGAACGACTCGAGGCCCGCGTACCGGCGGCGCTGGCCGATGGCACGGCCACGCTGCGGCTCACGCGCGACGGCGTGGTGGGGGAGCCCGAGCCGGTCGAGATCCGGACGGTGCCCGACAGCGACGGCGACGGCTTGCCGACGAGCTGGGAACTGGCCTTCGGCCTCGATCCCTCGTCGGGCAGCGGCAACAACGGCGCGAACGGTGATGCCGATGGCGACGGCGTGCTCAACGCCGCAGAACTGGCGGCCGGCACGCATCCCCTCGGCACCTTCCGGCGCTACTTCGCCGAGGGCGCGACCAGCACGTTCTTCGACACCCGCTTCGCCCTGGCCAACCCGACGACGTCGTCGGCGACGGCCGTGCTGCGCTTCCTGAAGGGCGACGGCACGTCGTCCGTGTACCCGATCACGGTCGCGCCGCGATCGCGCGCGACGATCGACGCCAAGACGATCACCGCCTTGGGATCGGCCGAATTCTCGACCGTGCTCGAGGCGGACGGAACGCTCGTCGCCGATCGCACCATGCGCTGGAGTGGCGAAGGGTATGGCGCCCACACCGAGACGGCCGTCAGCGCGCCGTCGCCGGTGTGGTACCTGGCCGAGGGCGCGACGCACAGCGGGTTCGACCTGTTCTACCTGCTGCAGAACCCCTCGACGACGACCCGACCCGTGCGCGTGCGGTACCTGCGCCCGACCGGCGCGCCGCTCGAGAAGACCTACGTGCTCGCGCCGAACTCGCGGACCAACATCTGGGTGGACGTCGAGGAGTTCGACGGCGTCGGTCCGGCGCTGGCCAACACCGACGTGAGCGCCGTGATCGAGGCGACCGACGGC
>NZ_JBIINP010000242.1:0-5643 GCF_044337415.1 Luteitalea sp. | reverse complement strand
GGTCGCCCCGCGCCTCGGCGATCGGCCCGAGCCGATCGGCCTGTCCGCTGCTGTCCTTGATGCCGATCACGTGGGGCGCGCCCGACAACAGGCGCAGGATCGTGTCGGTGGCCAGCGGTGTGGTGAAGGAGGGCAGGTCGTAGAGCAGGACGGGGCCGCCGATCGCGGCGGCCGTCTCGAGGCAGAAGGCTTCGAGGTCGTCCTGCGTGTACCGGAAGAACAACGGCATCGACAGCAGCACCCCGCGCGCGCCGGCGTCGAGCGCCGCGCGTCCGAGCGGCACCACGTCGGTGGGCGCCGCGGCCCCGATGCCCACCAGCAGGCCCCGGTTGCCGACGCGCCGCACCGCGTGCGCAATCAGCCGGACACGCTCCTCACGCGACGCGTGCGGGTACTCGGCGGTCGCGCCGCCGAGACAGACGCCCTCGACCCCGGCTGCCAGCAGGAGGTCGAGCACGCGGTCGAAGGCGAGCATGTCGATCGCGCCGTCGTCGGTCCGGGGAGTGACTGCCGCGGCGTAGAGGCCGGTGAGGGACGGAGGCCCGGAGGCCTCGATCCCGCTGGGACGTGCGTGCACGACTGTTCCTCGTCTAGAACCAGACCCGCAGGGCCACCTGCAGGATGCGCGGGTCGCTGCCGCCGCCGGCCGCGGACGCGCCGGTGATGCGCCCGAAGTTGGCCGACGAGCGGTTGCCTTCCGGCAGGTTGAAGTTGGTGCGGTTCAGCGCGTTGAACGCCTCGAGCCGGAACTGCGTCCGCAGGCGGTTCGTGATCGTGAAGGTCTTCATCAGGCCGAGGTCCAGCGTCTGGAAGTCTGGCCCGCGCAGCGAGTTGCGCCCGGCGTTGCCGAAGGTGCCGAGGGCGTTGACGGTGAAGGCCGACGTGTTGAACCACTGCGCGATCTGCTCGGACGTCGGCCGGTCGCTCGAGAGGGTCGGGTCTCCCACCCGGTCGGCGAACTGTCCGCCGGTGCCGGAGCGCGCGTTGTCGACGCCGCTGGTGGGGGTGAACGGCTGGCCGCTCATGATCGTGAAGATACCGGTGATGTTCCAGTCGGCCAGCAGGGCGCCCACCAGCGCGTTGTCGTACCGACCCGGGATCTGCCACAGCACCGACGTCACCCAGCGATGCCGGCGGTCGGCATTGGCCGGGCCCCAGTCGTACGACAGGTCGAAGGGGTTGACCGACGTCGAGCCGTTCTGCTTGTTGGCCGAGGTGTTGTCGAAGCTCTTGCTCAGCGTGTAGTTGGACAGAACCGACAGACCGCCGCTGAGGCGCTTGTCGACGGTGATCTGCAGCGAGTGGTACGTCGACTCCCCGAGCGGCTCGATGCTGGTGATGTTGCCGAAGGTGGGGAAGAGGGCCCGGCGCTGGTTGGTCGTGGCCGTCGTGGCGCCGACGCTGTAGATCGCCGGGTTGCGCTCGATGCCGATGGCCAGGCCGTCGCCGTTGGACCCCGCGTACGCGACGCGCAGCATGGTCGACTTGAAGATCTCGCGCTCGCCGGTCACGTGCCACGAGTGCAGCAGGCCGGGGCGCATGTTCTCGGCATAGCTGAACGCGTTGAACGGCAGCACCACGGGCGCGTCGGGCGGCACGTTGAAGATGTCCACCGGGAACGGGTTGGTGCTGCCGGCCCACGTGTTGCGCATGCTGTTGTTGGCATTGCCGTCGACGCGCGCGACGGTGCCGAACGGCCCCTGCGTGGCGGCGCTGTTGGTGGTGATCGTGTTCGGCTTGTCGTAGAACAGCCCGTAGCCGACGCGCAGGCTCGTCTTGCCGTCGCCGGTCACGTCCCACGCGGCGCCGACGCGCGGCGCGAACAGCCCCCAACTGGAGTCGTAGCCGCCATCGGGGAAGCCCGCGTCGCCGGGGTAGAGCATGCCCACCGGCGCGTTGGTGTAGACCTGCGATTCCTGGCCCGGACGGTAGCCGGCGAGGCGCCCGTTGACGTCCGTGTACGGCAGGTTCGGATCCCAGCGCAGGCCGGCCGTGAGCGTGACGCGCGAGTTGAGGCGCCACACGTCCTCGGCGAAGGCCGCCACATAGTGGAAGCGCGTGTTCTTGTACTCGCCCACGCCCTGCTCGAAGGACTGGAACTTGCCGAGCAGGAAGTCGGCCAGCGCGTCGGTCGTGAAGGGGGCGGCGTTGTTGAACGTGTACCGGCCGTTGGCGCGGAAGTTGTTGATGATGTCGCCCTTGCCGTAGCTGTAGTCGATGCCGCCGGTGATCTCGTGGCGGCCCTTCGTCCAGCGCAGCGTGTTCACGAACTGGTACTCGTCGCGGTTGAACTGGTTGGTGTCGCCCGTGTTGATGCCGAACCAGCCGCCGACGTTGAAGAACCACTGCGGATTGGCGTCGTTGTACACGCCCGGGATGCCGATGTCGGCGTACGACGGCGACCTGACCTGGAAGTTGTCGTTGTAGGTCCGGTTGTAGGTGACCACCAGGTTGTTGACCAGCGTCGGCGAGATCACCCAGGTGTCGTTGAGCGAGATGATCTGGTTGTCCCACGTGCGGCCGAACGCGCTGGTGAGCACGTTGGACGGCTCGAGGTACTCCGGCACGGACGCCTTCGAGAGCCAGTAGCGGCCGTACAGGCGGTGGTTGTTGCTGAACGAGTGGTCCATGCGCAGCAGGTACTGGTGGTCGTCGGAGTTGACCGGCCGCGAGTAGCGCAGCGTGTTGACCGGGTCGCCCGGGCGCGGGTTGGGCAGCGGCAGCGACTCGGCCAGGATGCGCGCCGACGTCGGGTCGATGCGGTTGGCCGGGATGATGTTGCCCGGGAACGGCTGGCCCGTCAGCGGGTCGCGGAGCACGCGGGTGTAGCCGGTGAAGTCGCCCGCGCGCTGCGCAGCCGTGGGCACGAGCGCGACGAGGTCGGCCGGCCGCTGATCCTGCAGCGTGCCCTGGTACGAGCCGAAGAAGAACGTCCGGTTCTTGACGATCGGCCCGCCGAAGGTGCCGCCGAACTGCTTGCGCTTCAGGCCATCGTCGATGCCTGGCGTGAAGAAGTTGTTGGCGTTCATCGACGAGTCGCGCAGGTAGCCGAAGCCGAGGCCGCGGAACTGGTTGGTGCCCGAGCGGGTCACCGCGTTGACGATGGCGCCGGCGTTGCGGCCGTACTGCGCGCTGAAGGAGTTGGTCTGCACCGAGAACTCCTGCAGGGCGTCGGGATTGGGCATCGGGTTGGACGCATTGCTGTAGTGGTCGTTGTTCGACCCGCCGTCCATGATGTAGTTGGTCGAGTTGGCGCGGGCCCCGTTGGCCGTGATGCCGCTCGCGCCCGGGTAGGTGGCACCCGACGTCACGTCGGCGCGGACGTCGGGGATCACGCCCGCCACCAGGCTCATCAGCTGCGTCGGGTTGCGGCCGTTCAGCGGCAGTTCCTCGATGCGCTTCTGGTCGACCACGGTCTTCAACGTGCTCGAGACCGTGTCGACCGTCGTGCTGATGCCGCTGACGGTCACCGACTCGGTCAGGTTGCCCACCTTCAGCGCGACGTCGAGACGCACGACCTCACTCACGCGGACGACCACGTCGGGCACCTGGACGGTCTGGAAGCCCGCCAGTTCGAACTGCACCGCGTAGGCGCCGACCGGCAACCCGCGGAGCAGGTACTGGCCGGTCTCGTCCGACACGGCCATCAGGGCCACACCCGTGGCCGTCGCCGTCGCCTTCACCGTGGCGCCGGGCACCAGCGCGCCGTCGCTGTCGCGGATCACGCCCGTGAGCGTGCCCGTCGTGGTTTGCGCCTGCACCGCGCCGACGCCGGCCAGGGCGGCCAGCACGCCTGACAGCAGCACTCGTGTCCAGATCCTGATCATGGGGAGAGTCCTCGAATCGAGAGCGCCTCACACGCGTCCGCTGCATGACGGGAGGGGACATGCGACGGAGGACGGGCCCACCCGTCCTTTTCAGCGTGTCGAGGCGCGGCACCATCAGACTCCCGGTCGTGGGACGTGTCAACTGAAATTTGGGACGGGCGTTCCATTTTTGAAACGAAGCGGTCCGATTGAAAACCACGGGCGGGATCGGCTAGCGTGAGGCCCGCGTGTGCCCGCCCGGCTCGGCGGGTCGCCGCGCTCGGGAGCCGACATGCATCGTCAGGGGAAGGCCGCGGTCCTCGCCGCCGTCGTTGCCGCCACCGCCGGACTGGCCGCCCAGGCGCCGGCCGGCCGTCATCACGCCGAGTTCGTGTTCCCGCTGGAGCACTGGCACAACCATTCCTCGAGCGTCGTCGAGCACCCCGACGGGCACCTGCTCGTCACCTGGTTTCACGGATCCGGCGAGCGGACGGCCGACGACGTCGAACTGCAGTACGCCTGGCAGCGCGCCGGCGCCGCTACCTGGACGGCACCGGCGCGCCTGGCCGACACGCCCGGATATCCCGACACCAACCCCACGTTGTTCGTGGACAGGTCGGCGAAGCTCTGGCTGTTGTGGCCGACCATCCTCGCCAACGAGTGGCACACCGCGCTGATGAAGGTGAAGACCGCGTCGCGCTGGCCCGTGGGGCAGGCCCCTGCCTGGGAGACCAGCGAGGTGATGCACCTGACGCCCGGCGACCGGTTCGCCGACGTGATGCGACGTGACATGGACCGGTTGGCCGCCACGCCGATGGCCGGGCAGGACGCCACGAAGCTGCGGGCCTACGTCGACAAGCTCAAGGCCGACGCCGGCGACAAGCTCACGCGTCGACTCGGCTGGATGACGCGCGTCCATCCCCTCCAACTGGCCGATGGGCGCATCATCGTGCCCCTCTATTCCGACGGGTTCGACTGTTCCCTCATGGCGATCACCGACGATGGCGGCGCCACCTGGGCGGTGAGCGATCCCCTGGTCGGGGGCGCCAACATCCAGCCGGCCCTGGCGCAGCGCCGCGACGGCACCATCGTGGCCTACATGCGCGACAACGGCCCGCCGCCCAAGCGCATCCACGTGAGCGAGTCGCGCGACCGCGGCGAGACATGGTCGCAGGTGCGCGACATGGACCTGGCCAATCCCGGCACCAGCGTCGACGTGGTCGTCCTGAAGAACGGCCACTGGGCGCTCGTCTACAACGATCTCGAGCGCGGCCGGCACAGCCTGGCCGTGTCGCTCTCGACCGACGAAGGCCGCACCTGGACGGCGACGCGCCACCTGGAGCGGGATGCCGACGCGTGGCCCGAGCCCGAGCGCGGGCAGTACCACTACCCCTCGATCCTGCAGACCCGTGACGGCCTCATCCATGTGACCTACAGTTACTTCGCGCCGAAGTCCGAGACGCGGACCGACGCGCAGGGCCGCGCCGTCCGCAAGTCGATCAAGCACGCCGCGTTCGACGAAGCGTGGCTCCGACACGCCGGACGCTGACCGAGAAAGCCGACCCGTTACCCGCTCCCCGTTACCCGCTCCCCGCTACCCGCTACCCGATACCCGCTACCCGTCCATGCTCAACCACCTCCAACCCCGCCCCCTCCGCATCGGCCTCCTCGACTTCGGCGATGGCCGCGACTTCCTCAGCCAGCCGCTCGCCCCCGTGCAGCGGCAGTTCCGCGACGCGCTGGCGGCACGTCTCCGTGCCGATGGCCACGAGGTGGTGCTCGGCGACGACGTCATCTGGCGCAACGACATCGCGGTGCGCAACGGCAAGGCCATGGC
>NZ_JBIINP010000330.1:0-3464 GCF_044337415.1 Luteitalea sp. | reverse complement strand
CTGCTGAAGAAGCAACTCGGGATGTACTACGGCGCGATCGACCTGATCGAGGAGTTCGGGTACGACTTCTGCGGCATCAAGGGGCAGCGCGAGCTCACCGAGCACTACGCGACGGCCGACGTCGCCGAGGCGTTCCTCAACGATCCGTACCACCCCGACGGCACGCCCAAGCCGTCCATCGTCTGCTCGACCGAGGCCGACTCGGATGCCGCGCTGACGATGCAGATCTTCAAGCACCTCTCCGGCACGCCCGTGCTGTTTGCCGACGTGCGGCACTATCACGCCGACCTGGGCCTGTGGGACCTGTGCAACAGCGGCGAGCACGCCACCTACTTCGCCGGGCGCAGCCTCGACCCGGCGGTGAACCTGGCGCAGACCGAGTTCCGTCCGCAGGGCTTCTACTTCCCGGCCGGTGGCGCTGCCGTGTACCACGTGGCCGCGCCGGGCCAGGTCACGCTCGCGCGCCTGACGCGCCGCGCCGGGCGCTACCGGATGGTGGCCTTCCGCGCCGAGTTCGTCGACCTCGGCGATCGCAAGCACGAGGTCGCCGCCATCAGCCAGGACAACTGGCCGCACGCGTTCGCCAGGTTCGCCTGCACACCCGACGCCTTCATCCAGGCCTTCAACTGCAACCACATCCACGGCGTGTACGGCGACTGCCTGGCGGAACTGCAGGGCGTGTGCGACGTGCTCGGTGTCGAGTGCGAGGTCCTGTCGGGTCGCTGAGAAGCGGCAGACATCAATTCAGAATTCAGAATTCAGAGTTCAAGGACGCGGAATGCAGGGGGCACGAGGACTGGAGATCCTCGCCCCCAGCTTCATCGTGAAGTGCGAATTCTGAATTGCGCGGCCGAGCCTCCTGCGCCGCGCAAGGAGCGGACATGACGGCAGTCATCGGCATCGACTTCGGGACCGAATCGGCACGCGCGCTGGTCGTGGACACGCGCGACGGCCGCGTGCTCGGCAGCGGTGTGAGCGCGTACCACCACGCGGTGATCGACGAGACGTTGCCGTCGACCGGAGCGGCGCTCGGCGCGGAGTGGGCGCTCCAGCACCCGGGCGACTGGATGGCGTCGCTCGAGGCCTGCGTCCGCGACGCCCTCGCGAGCGCGAGTCTCGCGCCGGCCGAGGTGGTCGGCGTCGGCATCGACTTCACGGCCTGCACGGTGCTGCCGGTGCGCGCCGACGGCACGCCGCTGATGGAGGATGCGCGGCTGGCGGCCGAGCCGCACGCCTGGCCCAAGCTCTGGAAGCACCATGCCTCGCAGCCGCAGGCGACGCGCGTCACCGACGTCGCCGCAGCCCGCGGCGAGCGCTGGCTGCCGCGCTACGGCGGGAAAATCTCGTCGGAGTGGATGCTGCCCAAGGCGCTGCAGGTGCTCGAGGAGGCGCCGGGCGTGTTCGCGGCGGCCGACCTGATCGTCGAGGGCGGCGACTGGGTGGTCTGGCAGCTCACGGGCACGTTCGCGCGCAATGCCTGCGCGGCCGGGTACAAGGGGCTCTGGCACAAGGGCGAGGGCTATCCGTCCGACGCCTATCTGCGCGCCCTCCATCCGGGACTCGAGGGCTTCTACGCGTCGAAGGGCGGCGGACAGGCCGTGGTCGCGCCGGGCGCGCGGGTCGGCACCCTCACGCCGGCCTGGGCCGAGCGCCTGGGCCTGTTGCCCAGCACGGCCGTCGGGGCTGCCCTGATCGATGCGCACGCGGGCGTGCTCGGCAGCGGCGCGACGACGCCCGGGGCGCTGATGCTGATTCTGGGCACGTCCACCTGCCACCTTGTGCTGGCCGAGCAGGAGCAGCTCGTGCCCGGCGTCGCCGGCGTCGTCGAAGACGGCATCGTCGCTGGCCTGTTTGCCTACGAGGCGGGGCAGGCGGCGGTGGGCGACAGCTTTGCGTGGTTCGTCGACGCGCTCGCGCCTGCCGACGTGATCGAGGAGGCCGCGCGGCGCCAGGTGTCGGCCCACGAGGTCCTCACGGCGCGCGCGGCGGGGCTGCGACCGGGCGAGAGTGGCCTGGTGGCGCTCGACTGGTGGAACGGCAACCGCAGCACGCTCGTGGATGCCGAGTTGAGCGGCCTGCTGGTCGGCGCGACGCTGGCCACGCGGCCCGAGCATGTCTACCGCGCCCTCGTCGAGAGCACGGCCTTCGGCACGCGGGTCATCGCTGACGCGTTGCGCGAGGGCGGCGTGCCGGTGACGCGCATCGTGGCCGGCGGCGGCCTGACGCGCAACCCGATGCTGATGCAGATCTACGCCGACGTCCTCGGCCTCGAGATCGAGGTCGCCGGCGCGTCGCAGGCCTCGGCGCTCGGCGCGGCGATGCTGGGCGCGGTGGCGGCCGGCGTCGGCGCTGGTGGGCACGCGTCGGTGGAAACGGCGGCGGCCGCCATGGCACCGGGGCCGACCGAGCGCTATCACTGCGACCCGCAGGCGCACGAGCGATACACCGCGCTCTACGGGATCTACGGCGAGTTGTACGACCTGTTCGGGCGGCAGCGCGACCTGATGCACCGGCTGCGCGCACTCAGGTAGGCCACAGACTACAGCCGGCAGGCCGCCTGTGGCCCGAGAGCTGCGGCCTGCTGGTGCGCTACGCTTGTCGGTCGTGCGCGCGCCTCCCCGAAGCCGGACAGCCTTCCTGCTGCTGTACGGCGCCCTTCTCGTCTGGCAGATCGACCGGTGGTGCTTCACCCCGCACGGGTTGGCGTCCACGTGGACCGCGCGCGGCGACGACCGACAGGTGACGGCGGCCTCGCCGCGCGGCGTCTCGCAGGCCTTCACCATGGGGGCCGATGGCCTCGACGGCGTCTGGCTTCGCCCGCGCCCGTCCGTGGCCACGCCTCAAGGGGATCTGATCGTCGACCTGCTCGACGTGCAGGCTGATGCGCCCACCCGGGTGGAACGCGTGATCGTGCCGGCGGCGGAGGCCGTCCGCTCGACGTCGCTGCATGTCCCGTTTCGTCAGGTCCGCGCCTCTCGCGGGCGCCACTACCGGCTCGATGTGCGTCACGTCAACGTCGGGGACGGACCGGGCGTCGAGTTGGCGACGTCCCGCGACGACACCCTGCCCGGCGGCCGGTTCTTCGCAGACGGGACCGAGCAGTGGGGAGACCTGGTCTTCGAGACGTCGAGCCGGCGAGCGACGCTGCCCTACTGGCTGCACGAGGTGCTGCGCCCCTGGCCCGCCTGGCTGCGCTCGTGGCCGGTCATCGCGTTCGTCATGGTCACCGTCAACCTCGTGTTGGCGTGGACCGTGTCCGTGGCGACCGCCCCGGGGTACCTGCCCGGGAGCCAGGGAGCCGCCATGCCCTCGCCGCAGTGGTCAGCGGGAACCCTGCGGCGCCTGTCGACCGGGGCCCTCTGGACCGTGGTCGTGGCTGGCCTGGTCATCGCCGCACGGCCGACCGGACGGTACCGATCGCTGGACCTGCTCGACGCGCTGCCGGAGGCGCGCATCGAGCACGG
>NZ_JBIINP010000006.1:0-83689 GCF_044337415.1 Luteitalea sp. | reverse complement strand
GGCGCCTGTCGACCGGGGCCCTCTGGACCGTGGTCGTGGCTGGCCTGGTCATCGCCGCACGGCCGACCGGACGGTACCGATCGCTGGACCTGCTCGACGCGCTGCCGGAGGCGCGCATCGAGCACGGATGGGGCCCGTTGCACGAGAGCATCTCGCCGGGGCCTGTCCTGTTCGAGCCGCGGGTGCGTCGCGCCGTGGTGGCCATGCCCCCTGCGAGCCTCACCTGGACCGTGGACGTGCCGCGCGAGGCCGTGTTGCGGCTCGGCGCGGGCATGCGCCCCGATGTGTGGGAGAAGGAGGGCGACGGCATCCAGATGGCCGTCGTCGTCGAGCACGCGGGTGGTCGGGCGGTCGCCGCCGATCTCACGCTGTTCCCGTACAGCGTGTCCGAGCATCGCCGGCTCGTGCCCCTCGAGGTGCCGTTGCACGCCTGGGCCGGACAGCAGGTGCGCATCCGCCTGGAGTCGACGCCAGAGCGGTTCGGCAACGCCGTCAACGACGTGCCCGTGTGGACCGAACCGCGCATCGAGTGGCCGCGTCGGCCGAGCGCCGGGACCGCGCGGGTCGTGCACGTGGGGTCGTGACCGCGACTGCCGCCTGCCGACCGCCGCCTGCCGACTGCCGACTGCCGTCCCTGATCGCCTACACGTACTCCGCGAAGCGTCCCTGCGCGCGGGCGAAGACGGTCCATCCGAGGGCGAGCGACAGCGCCGCCATCGCGGCCAGCAGGGCGAAGGTCGCCGCCGAGGGCACCGCGTGCTGCGTGACGATCTGCTGATACGCCGTCACGAAGTGCATCATCGGGTTGAGCCGCAGCCAGCGCCGCAGCGTCTCGGGCGCGAGGCTGGCGGCGTAGACGATGGGCGTGAGCCAGAACCAGACCTGCAGGGCGACGTCGAGCAGGTGCCTGGCGTCGCGCACGAAGACGTACGCGGTGGCCAGCAGCAGCCCGAGGCCCGCGGTGAAGGCCGTCTGCAGCAGCACGACGGGCAGCAGCGCGGCCCACGACAGCGACAGGCCCGCACCCATCACCAGTGCCGTGGGCACCAGCACGGTGTACATCAGCAGGAACTGCACGAGGGCGGACGCGATGGCCGCGATCGGCAGGACAGCCCGGGGGAAGGCCACCTTGCGCACCAGGGTGCCGTTGTCGGCAACCGCGCCGGTCGCCGCCGACAGGGCGCTCGTGAAGAACATCCACGGCAGCAGGCCGCTGAGCAGGAAGAGCGGGAAGCGCTCGATGGGCACGCGCACCACGTAGCGGAACGCGAGCGTGTACACGGCGACCATGACGAGGGGGTGCAGCAGCGACCACGCCACCCCGAGGAGGGACCCCTTGTACTTGACGGCGAGATCGCGCTGGACGAGGCCGCGGAGCAGGCCGCGATAGGCCACCAGCGCGCGGAGATCGTTGGCCGGCACGGCGGGCCGAGTGTAGCATGCAGCCAGTGATGCAGGTGCCGCTGCTCGACCTCGCCGCCCAGTACGCCCCCATTCGCGATGCCGTCGTCGAGGCCGTGACGCGGGTCGTCGACACGCAGAAGTTCATCCTCGGCCCGGAGGTGGAGCGGTTCGAAGCGGAAGCGGCGTCTTACCTTGGGGCGCGGCACGCGATCGGTGTCACGTCGGGCACCGACGCGCTGCTCGTCGCCATGATGGCCCTCGACCTCGGCCCGGGCGACGAGGTCATCGTCCCCACCTACTCGTTCTTCGCGACGGCGGGGTGCGTGTCGCGCACCGGGGCCACGCCGGTGCTGGTGGACATCGACCCGGTCACGTACAACCTCGACGTCGAGGCCGTACGCCGGGCCGTGACGCCGCGCACCCGGGCCATCGTGCCCGTCCACCTGTACGGGCAGGCCGCGGAGATGGACGCGCTCATGGCGCTCGCGGCCGAGCACGGGCTGACGGTCATCGAGGACGCCGCGCAGGCCCTCGGCGCCACCTACGGCGGCCGGGCGCTCGGCACCATCGGCCACTTCGGCTGCTTCTCCTTCTACCCGAGCAAGAACCTCGGCGCCGCCGGCGATGCCGGCCTCGTGACCGTCAACGACGACGACCTGGCGGCGCGCGTGCGGCTGCTGCGCGTGCACGGCGCCCAGCGCACGTACCATCACGAGAAGGTCGGCGGCAACTTCCGCATGGCGGCCGTGCAGGCCGCGGTGCTGGGCGTGAAGCTGCGGCACCTCGACGCGTGGACCGAGGCCCGGCGTCGCAACGCGGACCGCTATCGGGCGCTGTTCGCGTCGCTCGCCCCCGGCGTGCCGGTGACCCTGCCGGTGGAGCGTCCGGGGCGCCGCCACATCTACAACCAGTTCGTGATCCGGGCCGAGCGGCGCGACGGCCTGCGCGATCACCTGCGCGCCCACGGCGTCGGCTGCGAGATCTACTACCCCGTGCCGTTCCACCTGCAGCCCTGCTTCGCGTACCTCGGTGTCCCGGCCGGCGCGCTGCCCGTGTCCGAGCGTGCCGCGGCCGAGACGCTGGCGCTGCCCATCTACAGCGAATTGACCGAGGCCCAGCAGGCGTACGTGGTGGAGACCATCGCGGCGTTCTACGCGGGGGCCTGAGGGGATACCGCATCCATGGCCAGGATCGACGTCGAGGCGGCAGACGCCCGGGAGGTCGCGCCGCGCGGCGCGTGGTGGGCGGGCACGACCACGCAGATCTTCGTCGGCCTCGCCGTCGGGATCCTCATCGGCGCCGTGTGGCCCGAGACGGCGGTGGCGCTCAAGCCGATCGCCGACGCCTTCCTGCGCATGATCAAGATGATCATCGCGCCGTTGCTCTTCAGCACCCTGGTGGTCGGCATCGCCGGCACCGGCGACATGAAGGCGATGGGGCGCATCGGGCTCAAGGCCCTGATCTACTTCGAGATCGCCACCACCATCGCGCTGGTTCTCGGCCTGGCCCTGGTGAACTGGTTCCAGCCCGGCGCCGGCGTCACGCTCTCGGGCACGGCCACCGAGACCGTGGCCGCGATGGCGCAGAAGCAGCAGACCCTCACCGAGATCTTCCTGCACCTGTTCCCGACCTCGATCTTCGACGCCATGGCGCGTGGCGACATCCTGCAGGTGGTCGTCTTCGCCTCGTTCTTCGGCGTCGCGCTGGCCGGCGTCGGTGAGAAGGGCCGGCCGGTGCTCGAGTTCCTCGAGTCGGTCGCGCAGGTGATGTTCCGCTTCACCCACTACGTGATGAAGTTCGCGCCCCTCGGCGTGATGGCGGCCATGGCGGCCACCGTCGGGGGCCGTGGCCTGTCGATTCTGCTCACCCTCGGCAAGCTCGTGGGCGTGATGTACCTCGGGCTGTTCATCTTCCTGTTCATCGTCATCGGCGGCGTGGCGTTGCTCATCCGCGTCCCCTTCTTCACCTTCCTGCGCGCCATCCGCGAGCCGTTCCTCATCGCGTTCACCACCGCCAGCTCGGAAGCCGCGCTGCCCAAGGCCCTCGAGGTGATGGCGCGCTTCGGCGTGCCGCGCAACATCGTCGGGTTCGTGCTGCCCACCGGCTACAGCTTCAACCTCGATGGCACGACGCTGTACCTGTCCATCGCCAGCGTGTTCGTGGCGCAGCTGGCCGGGTTGCAGCTCTCCTGGGGGCAGCAGCTCGTGATGATGCTCACGCTGATGCTCACCAGCAAGGGCGTGGCCGGCGTGCCGCGCGGTGCGCTCGTTGTCCTCACGGCCGCCCTCGGCACCTTCGGCCTGCCGCTCGAGGGCGCCGCCATCCTGCTCGGAATCGATCAGGTGCTCGACATGGGGCGCACCGCCGTCAACGTCACCGGCAACTGCCTGGCGACGGCCGTCGTGGCCCGCTGGGAAGGCGTGCTCGACGACCAGCAGATCGAGGCGTTCCGATGAAGCTGCTGGTGATCGGCGCGGCCGGGCAGCTCGGCTCGTCCTTCCTCGAGGTGTCCGGTCACGAGGTCGTGGGGATGACGCGCGCCGACGTCGATGTGACCGATCACCATGCCCTGCTTGCCGTGGTCGAGCGCGAGGCGCCGGATGTCCTCGTCAACTGCACCGCCTACAACAACGTCGACGGCGCCGAAGACGATGCCGCCACCGCCCTGGCGGTCAACGCCATGGCGGTGCGTTCGATGGCGGCCGCCGCGACCAGGGTCGGCGCCACGTTCGTGCACTACAGCACCGACTTCGTCTTCGACGGCGAGGCGTCGCAGCCATACACCGAGGACGACCGGACGCGACCGGTCAGCACCTACGGCTGCTCGAAGCTGCTGGGCGAGTGGTTCGCGCAGGATGCGCCCCGCTGGTACGTGCTTCGCGTCGAGAGCCTGTTCGGCGGGCGACAGGCCCGCAGTTCCGTCGACAAGATCGCGGCAGCGCTCCGGGCGGGTCGCGCCACGCCGGTCTTCGCCGACCGCGTCGTCACACCGAGCTTTGTCGACGATGTCCGCGACGCCACCCTCGAGTTGCTCGCGCGCGACGTGCCGTCGGGGCTGTTCCACTGCGTCAACAGCGGACAGGGCACCTGGGCCGACGTCGGCCGGCACATCGCCGGCCTGCTCGGCGCCGAGCCCGGCCTGCTGGTGCTGACCTCGGTGAAGGACGTGACCCTGCGGGCGCGTCGGCCGGTCTATTGCGCCCTGTCGAACGACCAGCTGGTGGCCGCCCTCGGGCGTCCCATGCCCGACTGGCAGCACGCCGTCGGGCGCTACGTGGCGACTCTCGGCTAGGCCCCCGGACGACGCGGGGCGAAGAGGTAGGGCGGGATGTCCTCATCCCGCCGTTGGCCCACGACGGCGCGGTGGCGTGCCCTGAGCGGAGTCGAAGGGGGACACCGCGCCCTGCCTCGACGCCATCACCACAGCGCGGCGAGTGCCCACCGCGTCCAGCGACCTTCGTCGCCAATGGACGATCTAGCCCTCGCCCCTGGGCGACGGGGCCCCGCGGCGACTCCGCCCGTGGGGTACACTGGTGCGGTTCTGCAGCCAGTGGTCGGGGCTGCACGCCGGGGCGTACCCGCGAGGCATGGCCCGGTGACCGGCGTATCTTTCCGAGACTGCATGGCCAAGACCGCACTGATCACGGGCGTCACCGGGCAAGACGGGTCGTATCTTGCCGATTTCCTGCTTGCCAAGGGGTACCGCGTCGTCGGCACCGTCCGCCGTTCGTCGGCGCCGAACCTCTGGCGCATCGAGCACCTGCTCGATCGCATCGAGTTGCGGCCCGCCGACCTGCTCGACCAGCTGTCCATCGTTCGACTGATCGAGGACGTCAAGCCCGACGAGCTGTACAACCTCGCCGCGATGTCCTTCGTGCCGGCCTCGTGGGACACGCCCCTGCTGACGGGCGAGTACAACAGCCAGGGCGTGACGCGCGTGCTCGAGGCCATCCGCCAGGTCAAGCCCGACACGCGGTTCTACCAGGCCAGCTCGAGCGAGATGTACGGGAAGGTGCGTGCCGTGCCGCAGAGCGAGGACACGCCGTTCCACCCGCGCTCGCCCTACGGCGTCTCGAAGGTGTTCGGGCACTACATCACCGTGAACTACCGCGAGAGCTACGGGATGTTCGCGTGCTCGGGGATCCTGTTCAACCACGAGTCGCCGCGCCGCGGCCTCGAGTTCGTGACCCGCAAGGTGACCGACGGCGTGGCCCGCATCAAGCTCGGCCTGGCCAACAGCCTGCCGCTCGGGAACCTGGACGCGCGCCGCGACTGGGGCTTCGCCGGCGACTACGTCAAGGCCATGTGGCTGATGCTGCAGCAGTCCGCGCCCGACGACTACGTGGTGGCGACGGGCGAGACGCACCCCGTGCGCGAACTGGTCGAGATTGCCTTCGGCCACGTCGGTCTCGACTGGCAGCAGTACGTCAAGGTCGACCCGCGGTTCCTGCGGCCGGCTGAAGTGGACCTGCTCATCGGCGATCCGACCAAGGCGCGGACACAGCTCGGCTGGCAGCGGGAAGTCGACTTCCGTGGCCTGGTGACCATGATGGTCGATGCCGACGTGGCACGTCTCCAGAAGAGTGCGGTGCCGGCGCAGCCGCTGGCGTGAGCGAGGTTCCAGCGATCCGTAGCGCTGGAGGGCCCCCCGCGCTCCAGATCGTGATCGTCAACTGGAACACGGGCGACGAATTGCGACGCTGCATTGCCTCCATCCGCGAGGCCGCTCGTGAGGGCGTCGCGCTCGAGAGCGTCACCATCGTCGACAACGCATCGACGGACGGCTCGTGTGACGGGCTCGAGGCAGCAGGCGTGCCGGTCAGGCTCGTGCGCAATACCGACAACCGTGGGTTCGCGGCGGCGTGCAACCAGGGCGCTCGTCTGAGTGGCTCCGCGTACCTGCTCTTCCTGAATCCAGACACCCAGCTGCGCGCCGATTCGCTGCGCGTGCCGCTCGCCTACATGGACGACCCGGCGCACGCCCATGTCGGCATCTGCGGCATCCGCCTGCTCACCGAGAGCGGCCAGCCAGCGACGTCCGGGGCACGGTACCCGTCGCTCCGTGTGTTCCTCGGGCAGGTGACTGGTCTCACGCGCGTGCTGCCGTCGGTGTTCCCGCGTCACCTCATGGATGCCGACGAGTGCGCTGCCCGCGGCGTGGTCGACCAGGTCATCGGCGCGTACTTCCTCATCCGCCGCCCTCTCTTCGACACCCTGGGCGGCTTCGACGAGCGCTTCTTCGTCTACTTCGAGGAAGTCGACCTGTCGCTGCGGGCTGCGCAGCGCGGCTTCGTCTCGTTCTGCCTCGGCACCGTGTCGGCGCAACACATCGGCGGCCACTCGAGCAACCAGGTGCGCGCCCTTCGACTGTTCTACTCGCTGCGCAGTCGCCTGCTCTATGCCGGGAAGCACTTCCGGCCCGCCAGTCGTCTCGGCCTCGTCGCCCTGACGTTCCTGATCGAGTTGCCGGCGCGCCTGCTGCGGGCCGTGCTCGGCGGGTCGTTGCCCGAAGCGGCGGAGACGGTGCGTGCCTACCGCTTGCTGCTGCGCGAGGGCTGGGACCTCCGCGTGCCGCCTTCCCACTCTGGCCTGCCATGACCACCACGTCCGCAGTCGTCGACAAGCACGGCATCCTCGCTCGCGTCAGGGCGGGGGAGACCCTCGCGCTGGAACTCGGGGTCGGCGGCCACAAGCGCCATCCCGACGCCGTCGGCGTGGACATGCGCGATCTGCCCGGGGTCGACCTCGTCGGCGACATCTACGACGTTCTGGCGCAGTTCCCGGATGCATCGGTGAGCGCCGTGTATTCGTATCACTTCGCCGAGCACCTGCCCGATCTGGCGCGGCTGGTCCTCGAGGTGCGACGCATCCTCAAGCCCGGCGGGCTGATGCGCACCGTGACGCCGCACTTCTCCAATCCGTACTTCTACTCGGACTGGACCCACAAGTCGGCCTTTGGCCTGTACACGTTTTCCTACCTGGCCGAGGACCGGCTGTTCCGGCGCGCCGTCCCGAAGTACCTCGGGGACACGGGACTGGTGCTGCAGGACGTGCGCCTGGGCTTCAAGTCGACGCCACCGTTCTACCTGCGCCACGCGTTCCGGAAGCTGCTGGGCCTCTGGGTGAACGCCTCGCGGCTGACGCAGGAACTCTACGAGGCCGGCTGGACCGGCTGGTTCCCGTGCTACGAGGTCACCTACGACGTGATTCGTCGGCCTGACGCGCCCTAGTCTGGCGACGCGGAGGTCCGGTCGTACCGGTCGGGCACGACCATCTCGTCGGCCGTGCGCCCGCGCCGCCGCTTCACCCACTGGAAGAACGCGAAGCCCGCCTGCGGCCAGCGGAGCATCAGCCGGTAGGCGCGATACCGGGCCCATGTGGTGAACGACGTGTGGCCGTACCACGTGCGCGCGTACGCCTGGTCCAGGTAGTACCGCGCGCTCTCGACGTCCTGCTCGCCCTGGACCAGCCGTCCGAGCAACTGGTATGCCGGGGCCTCCAGGGTGAGGGTCGCCGCGACCAGCTCGAGCAGGCGTCGCCGGCTCGGCGGCGCCATGGGCAACTCGGCCAGGGTGTTCATGGCCAGGCACGCATCCAGGTGCGACCACTGCCCGGCGAGCCCGCCCACGCTCTGATCCTCGACGACCTGGCAGGTCGCGAGCACGCAGCGCTCGCCGGCGCGCGCCGTCGCCAGGACGAGGGCCAGGTGAGGCGCCATCGTGTAGGCATGGTGGAAGCCGAAGCGCAGGTGAGGCAGCACCGCCGGCATCCGGTACAGGCCCACCGACGCGAACAGCAGCAGACCGAAGTCGTCGATGCCGGCGACGAGCCCGTCGAGGCCCTGCGTCACGACCGGGCTCGCACGCCGCACGTGCGCGTTGGTGAAGTTCACGAACGCCACCTCCGGATACCGGCGGCAGTGCGCGAGCACGTCGGCGACCGCCCCTGGCGTCGGCACGTCATCGTCGCAGAGCAGCCAGAGCCACTCGGTGTCGCAGGTCTCGAAGCAGCGCAGGAAGTTGCCGGCCATGCCGAGGTTGACGCGGTTGCGCACCAGCCGGACCTGCGCCGGGTGCGTCGCGGCCAGCGCGGCCAGGTCGTCGGGCAGGCGACCCGTTGCGTCGTTGTCCTGCACGACCACACGGCACTCGGCGGTGAGCTGCGGCATCAGGCGCGCCAGCACCAGGCGCAACGCGTCGGGGCGGCGGTAGGTGGGAATGGCGATGGTCAGCAAGGGCGTCGTCACGGGCGTGGGACCTGCCACTGCGCGCGCTTGCGCAGGAAGATGACGTGACCGCCTCCGAGCATCACCGTGCTCATCACGGCGAGGTACGCCAGAGCGACCCCCGTCGTGCCGAACCATCGGGCCGCCGCGACCGCGCCGCCGGTCACCAGCACGGCGGTGAGCAGCGAGATGCCGAGGAAGGGGTCTTGCTTATAGGCACGCAGGTACGCGGCTTCGCTGCTCGCCACCAGGTTGGCCAACGCTGCGGCGACCAGGGCCAGGAAGGCGCCGGGGCCGACGATGCGAGCGCTGATCGGGTGATGGACAACGGTCACCAGCACCAGCCCACCCACCAGGCCGAGGGCCAGCACGCCGGCAAAGGCGAGGGCCTGCCGCAGGCTCCGCGCGAACAACCGATCGACCTCGGCGAAGCGTCGCTCGGCGATCAGCCCGGAAAACGTTGGCACTCGCGTGGAGATCCAGGCCAGTCCGACCGTCGAGATGGTGCCCGTCACCGACAGCGCCAGCCCGAAGCGGCCAGCCTCGACCGGACCGGCGACCTGGAAGAGGATCGGGTTGAATGCGTAGTAGATGAAGAACCCGCTCAGCCAGGACAGGCCGAGGCGCCACTGGAGCGGCCAGACCTCCTGCCGCCATGAGAGGCTTCCGGTCGTGTGCGACGCCGCCAGCGCCAGCAGGGCCGGACGTGCGCTGAGGAGCAGCCACCCAAGCGGCACCGCGGCGGCCGCGGTCGCCGCCATCGGTGCCGCGCGCAGGCCTGCGCCCAGCGCCAGAGCCACGCACAGAGTGGACTGGCTCGCCAGTGTGGCCACCGAGCGCACCAGCGCGACGCGTGCCACGAGCCCACACCCCTCCAGCAGGGCCAGCAGCGGCGCCGTCCCCAACGTGACGGCGGTGGCCGAGACCAGCCAGACCCAGGGCGCGCGCCACGCAACGCCAGGCACGTCGGCGTGCCCGAAGAACCACAGGCCCGCCGGCGCGAGCCCGGCGACGAACACGGCCGCCACCACAGTGCTCCACCGCAATGTCAGGACCTGCAGGGCCGCCAGCCGGCGCAGGGCCGTCGCATCGCCGGCCATGGTGCCATCCGGCTGCCACGCCAGGCGGGCCTTCTCGTGGGCGGCCAGTTGCATCGTGGTGTAGGCGAAGCCGAGCTCGAAGAAGACCTGCGCCGTCAGCAGGCTCAGGAACGTGTAATGAAAGCCTTGCTCGACGCGCGTGAGGTACCGCACGACGAAGGCCGCGGCGAGCAGGCCCCCACCGAGCGTCAGGACGCGTCCCGCGACGGTGAACGCGACGGCGCGGTCGATCCCCAGCCGGGAGGCGATCCGGCGCATGCCGGCGGAGGCCGGCTCAGGCATCGGTGCCCCGCGCGAGCAGTGCGGCGACGCCGGCCTCGAGTGTGACTCGAGGCGCCCAGCCCGGCAGGCGCGGCAGCAGTGGTGGGCGGTCGAACGTGCGGGGCGCGCGTGGGCGTGCGCCCCAGTGGACGATGATCGGGGTTCGCAGCTGCCGCTCGACGAGGGCGGCGATCTCGCGCAGGGTCCACGCCTGTCCCGAGCCCACGCCGAACGTCTCGCGGGTGCCTGCGTCGAGGGTCTGTACGCGGGCGACTGCCGTCACATAGGCACGGGCGACGTCCTCGACGTGCACCAGGTTGATCGCCTGCAGGCCGTCACTGGCCTCGAGCGGGGTGCCGGCGCTCGCGGCGGCCACCAGCAGGTCGATGAACTTCCCGCGCGGATCGCCAGGGCCGTAGGTGTCGTACAGGGCGAGGGTGATCGTCCGCAGCCCGTGCGCGTGGCCGTGGTAGCGCACCAGACGCGCGAATGCCTGCTTGAGCGCGGCGTAGAGCGACACGGCCTCGTGACCGTCGAGGTACTCCCAGTACGTCCCGGTGGTCACCAGGTGGCGGCACCCAGCCTCGGCGGCGGCCGCCAGCAGCCGCGCGCCGAGCAACAGGTTGGCGTCGACGAGGCGGGTGACGTCGCCATCGCCGGCGGGGCCCGACGCGTGGGCGGCCAGATGCACGATGACGTCTGGCTGGACGGCGCGTAACACCGCGCTCACGCTCGCGTCGGTGTTCGCGCCTGCGTGCCAGGTGTGGACGCCGCCGTCGCGGTGCGGCGGTCGCCCGTCGATCCGATGGAGCGCGTGCACCTGATGCCCGGCCGCCGCGAGATGCTGGCAGACGACGCGGCCGATGAAGCCGGTGGCGCCGGTCACGAGCACGCGCGCGGCGCTCATGCGTCGGCCTGCGTGTACGCCTCGATCTGCGCCAGCATGATCTGGCGGAGTTCGCCCGCCCGGGCGCCCGCGTGCCAGGCGCGATACCACTCGACGGTCATCCGTAGCGCGGTGGCGAGATCCCAGCGAGGCTGCCAGGCGAGCCGTTCGCCAGCCTTGGTCACGTCAAGCTTGAGGAGTCCGGCCTCGTGCGGACCGGTGTCGACGCCCGTCGCGCGCCAGGCAGCGCGCGGCCCCCATGCTCGTGTCAAGGCATCGAGGAAGTCGCCGACCGCGACGACGTCGGCATCGGCGGGACCGAAGTTCCAGCCCTCGGCGACGGGTTGCCCGTCGAGCAGGGCCTGCGCCAGCACGAGGTATCCGGAGAGCGGTGCGATCACGTGCTGCCACGGGCGGGTCGCGGCCGGACGGCGCACGTCGAGCACGCGTCCGTTGGTGAAGGCGCGCACGGCATCGGGCACCAGGCGGTCCTCGCTCCAGTCGCCCCCGCCGATCACGTTGCCGGCCCGCGCGGTGGCGAGCCTGGCCATGGCGATCGACTCGGGGCCGAACGAGCGCCGGTACGACGCGGCGACGAGTTCGGCCGCGGCCTTGCTCGCACTGTACGGGTCGTGCCCGCCGAGGTGGTCGTCCTCGCGGTACCCACGCGCCCACTCACGGTTCTCGTAGCACTTGTCGGTCGTGATGCAGACCACCGCCTCGATCCCGGACACGTGGCGGCAGGCCTCGAGCACGTGTGCCGTGCCCTGGACGTTGGTCGCGAACGTCTCGAGGGGCTCACGGTAGGAGGCCCGCACCAGCGGCTGCGCGGCCAGGTGGAAGACGACCTGCGGCGCCGCGGCGGCCACGGCTGCCTGTACCGTGCCCGCGTCGCGGATGTCGCCCAGCGTGTGTCGCACCTGCGTGTCGAGTTCGATCAGTTCGAACAGCGACGGCGTGGTCGCGGGGGCGAGCGCCAGGCCGTGGACCTCGGCGCCGAGGCTCGCCAGCCAGGTGCTGAGCCACGCGCCCTTGAAGCCTGTGTGGCCGGTGACGAGCACGCGCCGGCCCCGCCAGGCACCAGGCAGGACCCGCCCTGTGCCGGGGAAGGTCATCGCCCGTCCCAGACCTTCCACGGCGCCCGGCCGGCGGCCCACAATTCCTCGAGCCGCTGGCGATCGCGCAGCGTGTCCATCGGCTGCCAGAATCCGTGGTGCTTGTACGCGGAGAGGTGCCCGCCGGTGGCCAGGCGTGGCAGCGCATGGCTCTCCCACGACGACTCGTCACCGTCGATGTAGTCGAGGACCGACGGCTCCAGCACGAAGAACCCACCGTTGATCCACGCGCCATCACCCTCCGGTTTCTCCTCGAACTCGACCACCCGTCCCGCGTCGCCGAACACCAGCCGGCCGAAGCGGCCCGGCGGTTGCGTGGCGGTCAGCGTGGCGGCGCGCCCGTGTGACCGGTGGAACGCCACGGTGGCGGTCACGTCGACGTCGGCCACGCCGTCACCATAGGTCATGAGGAACGTCGCGTCGCCGAGGTGCTCGCGAACGCGCTTGAGCCGTCCGCCGGTGAGCGTCAGGGCACCGGTGTCCACCAGGGTCACGCGCCAGGGCTCCGAGAAGCTCTGGTGCACGGTCATCTCGTTGCGCCCGAGGTCGAAGGTCACGTCCGACATGTGCAGCGAGTAGTTGGCGAAGTACTCCTTCACCACGTAGCCGCGATAGCCCAGGCACACCACGAAGTCCCGGATGCCATGGTGGCTGTAGATCTTCATGATGTGCCACAGAAGTGGCTTGCCGCCGACCTCGACCATTGGCTTGGGCTTGAGCACCGTTTCCTCGGACAGACGGGTGCCGAGTCCACCCGCGAGGATGACCGCCTTCACGACTGCATCTCCGCCCTCAGGCTGGTGAACACGTCCAGCATGTAGTCCAGGTGCGCTGTGCCGAGGCCCGGCCACACGCCCACCCAGAAGCTGTGGGTCATCACCCGATCGGTGTGCGCGAGATCGCCGGCGATACGGTAGGGCACGCCCTGCATCGCCGGCTGGCGCACCAGGTTCCCGGCAAAGACCAGGCGCGTGCCGACCTTGCGGGCCTCGAGGTACCGAGTCACGTCGCGCCGGCTCCAGCGCGCCTCGTCGGTGAGCGACAGCACGAAGCCGAACCAGCTGGGGTCGGAGCCCGGCGTCGCCTGCACGATCGCGAACGTGTCGGTCAGCCCACGCTCGCGGAAGCCCTGCGACAGGTAGGCGTGGTTGGCGCGCCGGCGCGCGATGAACGCCTCGACCTTGGCCAGTTGGCTGCAGCCGATGGCGGCCTGCATGTCGGTGGCCTTCAGGTTGTAGCCCAGGTGCGTGTAGATGTACTTGTGGTCGTAGCCGTCGGGAAGGTCGCCCAACTGCCAGCCGAAGCGCTTGCCGCAGGTGTCGTCCTTGCCGGGAGCGCACCAGCAGTCTCGGCCCCAGTCACGGAACGACTCCACCGTGCGCATCACCTGCGGGCTCTTGCCGAGCACCGCGCCTCCCTCGCCCATGGTCATGTGATGGGCCGGGTAGAAGCTCACCGTCGCGACGTCGCCGAACGTGCCCACGCCCTGTCCGTCCACCGTGGCGCCGAGGGCGTCGCAGCAGTCCTCCACGAGGTACAGGTCGTGTGCGGCCGCGAAGGCGGCCACGGCGCGCGCGTCGAACGGGTTGCCGAGGGCGTGCGCGACCATCACCGCACGCGTCCTGTCGCTGAGCGCCGCCTCCAGCCCCGAGACGTCGATGTTGTGCGTCGCCGGGTCGACGTCGACGAAGACGGGGACGCAGCCGTGCTGGACAATTGGCGCGACGGTGGTCGGGAAGCCCGCCGCCACCGTGATCACCTCGCTGCCCGGCAGGACGGGCCTGGCCAAGGTGCGCGACGTGAGCCCGGCGAAGGCGAGCAGGTTGGCCGACGAGCCGGAATTGGTGAGCCGGCACCACCGGAGGCCGACGAACCGGGCGAAGTCCCGCTCGAACCGATCGGAAAAGCGCCCCGCCGTGAGCCAGAGGTCGAGCGACGCCTCGGTGAGGGCGACCAGGTCCTCCACGTCGAGCACCTTGCCGCTGGCCGGGATGTACGTCTCGCCCGCGACGAAGGGCTTGGCGTCGGGCGTGTAGCGCGCCCGAACGAACTCCAGGATGTCAGTTCTCCACATGCGTGCGTCGGATCCAGTCAGGGCGGCAGGGTGCGGCCTGCGCCATTCTACGGTCGGGGCGCGGCCCGATCAGCGGCGGGCGGGCTGGCCCGGCAGCAGGGCCATGCGCGCCAGCGCGAGCGCACCCAGCGCCACGAGGCAGCCGAGCGTGGCCCCGGCCACCAGGCCGACCGCCGCGTTGCGCGCCACATGACGGCTTTGCGGGGCATTCGGCCTCGCGGCCTTCTCCACCACCTGGATGAAGGGCGAACGCAGCGCCGTGCGCGTCCTGGCGATCTGGTAACTGGTGGACGATTCCTCGAAGGCCTTCCGGGCGACGTCGAACTCCACCTGCAGCCGGGCCAGCTCTGCCTCGCGCTCGTACAACCGGGTGAGCTGCGGGAGTTGAGCCTCGCTCACCTGCGCCAGCTGCAGCATGCGCTCCTGTTGCTTCTCGAGGGCGGCCAGCTTGGCCCGCGCCTCGCCAACCTGCACGTCGAGTTCGCTGCGGGCCGAGTTCACCTGTTCACTTTGCACGCTGAGGCCGATCAAGCCGGCCGGGTCCTCTGCGGCGCCGGGCCGGGCCGCTTCCCGGAGCGTGGCCCGCCCGCGCGTGATGGACTCGACGGTGGTCTCGCGGGGGGCGCGCTGGCGGAGTTCCTCCTCAGCCCGCGCCACGCGGCCGCGCTCGGCGCTGATGTCGACCTGCAACTGGAGGAAGGCGCCGCGCTGCCCGAGCTTGGCCTCGACATCCTTGCGCAGCAGCTCGATCTGGGATCGCGACCGGAAGTTCTTCAGCGCCTCCTCCGCAGCGAGAAAGCGACGCTGGCTGTCGCGGGCCGTCTGCTCGAGCCGGGCCTCGAGGCCCCCTGCTTCGGCGAGGTTCATGTGACGCGCCTGGTCGACCGCGCGCGACACGATCTCGTCGGCGGCTCGGCGGGCCAGGTCGGCATCCGGGAGCGACACCCGCACCTCGAGGAACGAGGTCCGGAGAATCGGCTCGACCACGACGTGGTTGGCCAGGAAGCGTTGGGCCGTGAGCCCGTATGGTGACTGGTCCAGCTTGAGGTCGATGAGGACGCCGTTCAGCAGCGACACGCTCTTGACCACCGGCACCATCGTGTCTGGAGAGGCTTCCATCTGCGCCCCGGCCTCGAGCCGCGCCGGCATCACCGACAGCAGCGCCGCGGCCTCGTACTGTCGCGGCGACAGCAGGCTCACCAGCGCCGCAACCACGGCCAGGCCGACGGCCAACTGGACCACGAGCCAGCGCCGCTCGAGGATGGCGGCGAAATAGTCGATGAGCTCCAGTTCCCGAGGAACGTCCGGGACGGGCGCGGGCAGCGCCGGGGTGGCCATCGGATGACGTGGTTCGACGGGCTGGTTCATCAGGACCGGGCGGGCAACGTCCAAGTATATCGCTCGCGTCCAGCGGCCGGGCGGGCCGGGGTCAGGGCGGCATTGAACCCCACGACCAGCAACGGCAGCAGGCCGACGAAGCGGTAGTACTGCAGCGGCGTGAAGCCGACCTCGAACGCCACCGTGACGATGAAGATCCACGTCGCGACGGCCCGGGAGCGCAGGTTGTAGTGGAGGAAGGCGAACAACCCGCCGTAGACGGCCAGCATCAGCGGCACCGAGCCGCGCATGAGCAACAGTACGACGCCGGAATCGCCCAGATACAGGGTCGGTGAGAACCCGAGCCCGATCGGCTGCAGCGGATGCTCGGACAGGTAGCGGAAGTTCCCGGCCAGCAGGCCGCCCGACGCGTAGCGCGAGATCAGGCCGTTGGCCCGGTTGCCGAGGATGGCGTCCCGGACGATCTCGAGCATCTGCGGTGCGCTCAGCCCGGACAGCAGCAGTCCGCAGATCGTGGTCCCTATCAGGACGACCGTCAGCACCGGTACCAGCCAGCGGTGCCGTCGGAGCAACAAGGCAAGTATCTGCAGCAGCGCCACGCCGGTGAGCACGAGGCTGGTCGTCGAACTGAGCCGCCACAGCAGGAACAGGAACCACAGCGTCCCCATCGCCGCGAGGAGTGACTGCCGCACCCGCCACGCCGTGTAGCAGAGGTAGACGAACAGGTACATGACGAAGGCGGCCAGCGAGTGCGTCGCGAAGGTGAGCACCGGCTTGTCGAACCGGATCACCATGTTCGGCAGCAGGTCGACGTAGAACGCGTTGTACCACCCGACGGCGAGGCGGTCCGCCCACGCCATGTCCAGGGCGAGTCCGGTGCCGAACACCAGGCTCACGCCCAGCACGAGCAGCAGCGCTCCTCTGGCGACGCCCACCAGCGCCAGGTCCCGAAGATCGAGGGCCACCAGCACGGCGATGCTCCCGAAGATGGGAATCAACCCGGGGGAGATGACATCAAACGGCCCGAAGAGGGTGGCCAGGACCAGCGATGCGACGGTCGTTCCCGCCAGGACGGCCTGGACGGGTTGCCCGACCCCGTGCTGACGGACCAGCAGTCCGGCGAGCAGGACGGTCGTGAGGCTCAGGCCTGCACCGCCAAGGCGCGCCGAGATCACGCCCCCGGTCGAACTGGGCAGGTAGACGGCCAGGAGCGCGGTGGCAGCCAGCAGCGCGCGTGCGGCGCGGCCGCCGGTGGTCATGCGGGCGAGGCCTTCCGGGGCAAGGGGCGCACGGTCGGCAGGATACGCCAAGACCGCAACTACGGTGCGTGCGCGACGGCCGTGAAGCGCCCGAGCGGGCTCCACTCGCTCCACAGCCCGCTGCTGTCCTGCACGCGGACCCGCCAGGAGTAGGTCGCGCCGGCGCGCAGCCACGTGTGCAGGTACATCCAGTGCGTGCTGATGATCGGGACCGGCGGCCCATCGTCTGCGGTCCCGAACAGGCGGTCCGCGCCCGGGTCGCTGAAGGTGCCCTGCTCGTCGAAGACCGCACTCAGCGGGTACCGGCAGTCGGGCTCGTCACAGACCTGTACGTGGTACGTGATCAGCGTGTCGCCGTCGGGGTCGGCCGACGTCGCCCAGCCCAGATGGAACGGCATGGAGGCGTCCACGGGTTCGCCGGCGGCCAACTGCGTCGGCCGCGGTGCGGCCGGGCGATGCCGCGCCGCGTCGAGCCACCAGCGGTGCTCGATGCGGATCGCCCCCTGACCCTGTGTCTGGGTACGAAAGGCCACGCGCACCGGGGCGGCGGCAGGCTGCACGATGGCGAAGGGCGAGACCTGCAGGTCCGTCTCGAGCGCGATCGACTCCAGGGCGGCGGGCTGCGGGCCGGTGCCCGTCCATCGCACCCGCACGTGATAGGCGAAGACCATGGCGCCATCGTAGTCGTGCACGAGCGCGTCGAGTGGGACGTCGACGTCGACGGGGCCCGCCATCGCTTCGCTGGCGCCCGTCCAGACCGTCTGCCACCCGAACGGCTCGAGGCCCTCGAGCGCCAGCGCGTCGAGGCCGGCGGCCGCCGCGTGCGAGCCCTGGACCAGCAGACGCAACCCGCACGGGTCGCAGCCGGCCATCGCTGCCGTGAGATCCACCACCTGCCGCCCGCCTCCGACGGTCTCCATCTCCCACGCCGTCGGCCAGTGCACGCCGTCGCCGGACACCTGCACGGCCACGATGTCGTCGGCGGTGCCGCGATAGAAGAGGCCCGTGAGTCGCGTGCGGACGCCCGATTGCCTCGACGGGCGCACCAGATACTCGATGTATCCCGGCGTCCCGCCCGGGCCGTTGTGAACGGCCGGACCGTACTGCTCGGGCCTGAACGTCCTGAGGTTGCCCTCGGCCACGTACGCGCCAGGCACGCGGAAGCGTCCGCTGACCAGTTCCGACCAGTCGAAGTCGAAGCCGGTGCCCGAAGCCGACACGTCGATGGCGATGGTCTCGCCCGCCGAGCCCGGCGCCACGACCGCGCGCAACCGCCCCCCGACGACGGGCCAGGGGGAGCCGACCTCGAGAACGGCGGTCGCGTCCGGCGCCGTTCGGACCAGTCCACGCGATGTGCTCACGACGTCGCGCTGGCTACGCAGACGTCCCGGCGCAGGCTGAACGCGCCCGTCGAGGCGCGATTCGAGGCGCCCGGACCCCAGGATCGGCGGCTCGAGACCGGCGGGCGGCTGCAGCGACCGGTCCATGTAGCGGCGCCCGGTCGAGGCGGGTCGGAGCGACACGCGCTCACCGGGGTGCAGGGTGAGTCCCATGCGGTGGCCCTCGCGCGCGAGGACGCTGGCAGGGTAGGACAGGTGCCCCGGGAGCATCCACAGCGACAGCGCGAACGCTTCTCGCCACCCGCCGCGCGCGACCAGGTCGGGGTCGGCCACGATGTCGGCGACACCGGCGACCGTGCGGTTGTCGCGCTCGAGGAACAGGCCGCCGAGCGACGCGTCGAACATGTGCCAGTCGCCGTCGTAGAAGGCCTCGACCACGGTGTGGCGATCGACGCCGAGGTTCCACATCCGTGCGGGCATGCCCGCCCGCTCGAACAGCAGACCGAGGATCGCGGCGATGTCGTCGCAGAACATGTAGCCGAAGCCGTTGAGCGCCACGACCGGGTCATGCAGATCGGTGTCGATGGTGGCCGACCACCAAAGCACGTGGTGGGTCCGCGCGAACTGCCAGAGGGCGCGCGCCCGCTCGTCGGGCGTTGTCAGGCCTCGCGTCGCGCTCGCCAGGATGGCGTCGACCGACGACCAGTCCTGGCCATCCTCGAAGAGTTCGATGCCGGTGACGGTCGTCGTGCCGGTGTTCTCGATGACCGTCGCCTCGTACGTCGTCGCGGCATCGCCCTGTGCGGGCAGGAGGTAGGTGCCCGGCGCAGAGGCCGTCACGACGTGCGTCATGGCCACCGGATCGCCGACCTTGATCCGCAGCCGTCGCGTGTCGCGGCTCCCGTCGTCGGACACGGCAGAGACCGTGATGGTCACCCAGCCGCTGGCGGTGCCGACCGGGGTCACCCGCAGGCTGCCGTCGGGCAGCACGGCGACCGTCGCGACGCCGGGTGCCGACGAGTCGGCCGTCAGCGTGGCAGTCCGTCCCGGCACCACCAGGTCGCTCAGCAGCAGCGGAGCGCCGCCGCGCGGCAGGCGCCACGTGCCGTCGACCTCGAGCAGCCGACGGGGGTCCTGACCTCGCGTGCAGGTGCCCGCCCGCAGTTCGCCGCCTGCATTCGAGTACCAGGACCGCTCGGCCACGATGCCGGCGGCCGGCGCGAGGGCCTCGACCAGCGCGCCGAACCGTCGTCCCGCCATGTCCGGGAACATCGTGGCCACATCGACCGTCGTGCGCGCGCCGATCGGCAGCCAGAGGTCCCGCGCGGAGGCCACCCCCGTCTCAGGCAGCAGCGTGACGCGCACCGCGGTGTCCACGGCGCCCGGATTGGCGAGCAGCAGGTACGTCGAGTCCGTACCACGGCCCAGGCTCTCGCCGCCGGCGAACGCCCACGTGGGTGACAGCCCGGGCATCCCGGCAGTCACGTGGCTGGCACGGAAGCCGCGGCCGTCGGCTGGCCACCACATCGCCCGTTCCGCGACGATGCCGGTGCCGTCGAGGCTCCGCACCGTCATGCCCGTCGACGTCGAGGCGAGTTCCGGGGCGGCCTGGTTGACCCACACCGTGAAGCGCTGCAGCCCGGGCACCCGATAGGTGCGCCGGATCGGCGCCCCCTCGGCGCGCAGGTACGTCACCTCGACGTCGCTGGCCCGGATCGACGGGTTCATGAGCAGCAGGAACGTGCTGAAGAAGGAGCCGGTCGCGCCCTCGGCGAAGTACCACGTCGGGCCGGGCGCCGCAGTGCCGCTCGCCGCGTGGCCCGCCAGCAACTGGCCGTCGGGGGCATTGGTGTACATCGCGCGTTCGACCACCACCGGCACGTCGGCCGTGATGTGCGTCGAGACTTCGGCGGCAGCGAGACGGGGATGTTCCTGGTTCACCCAGATCGTGAACCGCGTGTGCGGGGCCACCAGGTGCGTGCGGCGAAGCGGGGGACCGTCGGCAAACAGGTAGTCCACCGTCACAGCGGCGGGCGCGTCGCCAGGGTTGTAGACGAGATAGAAGAGCCGGAAACCCGAATGGGTGGCACCCTCCGCGAAGTACCAACTCCGACCTGGCCTGGCGGTGGCCGTCTCGGCGTGCGCGTCGCTGCCGCCGCCGTGCCACTCCATCGTCCGCTCGGCCACGACCGGGCGGGAGCTGCTGATCTCCATCGAGAACTCGGTTCCGATGTCGGGCACCTCCCTGGCATCCACGGTCCGGCGCGACCGTGGCGGGAGTACGACCGTCGTGCTGGCTGCGGCCCCACCGGCCGAGAGGAAGCGCACCAACACCACGGCCGGGTGCACGGGGTCGGGGTTGGCGACCGCCAGTCGGGTGTCGAACACCGGCCCCACCGCCCCTTCGGCGAAGTACTGCGTGTGCATCCCGCGGGGGTGTGTGCCGGCCTCCCACTCCTCGAGGTTGGTGGCGCCGTCGCCGTCCGGGTCGCCGTCGGCGCCCATCTCGTCGGTCACGTCGGCGTCGTCGAGGCCGTAGGTGGCCTCCCAGGCCTGCGGCAGGCCATCGCCGTCAGCATCGAGCAAGGATGGGGGAGGCGGCGAGATCGCGGACACGCCGCCGAGCGTCGGTCCGACGACGAGCAGCAGTGCCAGAGCGAAGGCGCGCATGTCGGACCATTAATCGGCAGAGTGGGGCGAAAACTCCACTGCCGGTGCGGGCCAGGCAAGGAGGATCCGCTACCATGCCCCGGATGGGAGCGCGGGGAGGGGAGCAGACAGGGGCTGGTACAGCCGGGCGCGTCGCACCGGTGGTCGCTCCGGTGCTGCGCCTCCTGTGCGTGCTCCTCGCGCCCGAGCCGGTCCCCGGTCCCCGCTACCGTGTGCTGCAGTACCTGCCCCTCCTCGAGGCGCACGGACTGGCGTGCGAGACGATGACCATTCTATCGGCCGCCACCGCTACCCGGAGCGTGAGGGGAGGCGGGCGCTCGCCCGGACATCGCCTGTGGCACTGGGCGCGCCTGCTCGTGGAGACCCATCTCGGCTGCCTCCGACTGGTCTGGCGCCTGCACCGGTACGACCGTGTCCTGCTGTACAGGGTGGCCGTGCCCGGCTGGGCGGCCTGGTGGCTGCGCCGGCGCCGGGGCGACCTTGTCTACGACTTCGACGACGCCCTCGATGCGCCGGATGAGGGAGGCTGGGTCGGCCGCCTGCGCCAGTGGGTGCTCTCGCGCTCCCTGGCCCGCGCCGTCACCTCCTGTGCTGCCGTGTGCACGTCCAATGCTCGCAACGCCGCGGTCGTCGCCTCCCTCGGAGGCCGTCCGGTGGTGGTGCCGACCAGCGTCGACCTGGCCCGATTCCTCCCGCGTCCGCCGGCCTCGGCGCGCGTGGTGCTGGGCTGGATCGGGACGCCGTCCACTGCGGTGTACCTGCCCGCGATCGAGGAGGCCCTGGCGGCCGTGGTGGCCGCCCGGCCGCACGTCGTCGTGCGCCTCGTCGGCAGCGGACGCAATCCGTTCACGCGCGTCCAGGCGGAGGTGGTCGACTGGGAGTCCGCCACAGAAGCCCGGGAACTGGCCGGGTTCGACATCGGCCTCATGCCCATGCCCGACACGCCCTGGACCCGAGGGAAGGCCGCGCTCAAGGCCTTGCAGTACGGGGCGTCAGGCAGCCCCACCGTGGCCTCCTGGACCTCGACCAACGAGGAGATTCTCGGCACTGCCGGCGGCGCCCTGCTGTGCCGGACGCCCGAGGACTGGCGAGCGGCCCTGCTCGCGCTCATCGACGATCCCGACCGCCGTGCCCGGATGGGCGCGGAGGCCCGCGCCGACGTTGCCCGTCGGTACTCGGTGCAGGCCAATGGTCCGGTCCTGGCGGGCGTCCTCCGCCATCCCGCGGGGGGAGCCGCATGATCCGCGTGCTGCGCGTCATCGCTCGCATGAACGTCGGCGGCCCTGCCATCCATGCCACGCTACTGTCGTCGGGTCTCGACCCGACCCGCTACGAGACGACCCTGGTGACCGGGGCGGAGGGCGAGGACGAAGGCAATCACCTCGATCTGCACGGCCGGGCCCTGCCGAACCTGATCACCATCCCCGACCTGGGCCGCGAGATTCGCGGCGTTCAGGACGTCAGGAGCCTGGCGTCGCTTCTGGGCGTGGTAAGGCGATTCCGCCCGCACATCGTCCATACCCATGCTGCCAAGGCGGGCACGATCGGCCGTGTCGCGGCCCGCCTCGCCGGCGTGCCCGTGGTGATCCACACCTTTCACGGGCACGTGCTGCGCGGCTACTTCTCGCCGCGCAAGGAGCAGGTGTTCCGGGCCATCGAGCGGGGATTGGCACGCATCAGTGACGAACTCGTGGCGGTCAGTCCGCGGGTGCGCCAGGAACTGCTGGAGATGCGAATCGGGAGGCCGGAGGCCTTTTCCGTCGTCCCCCTGGGGTTCGACCTCGCGCCATTCACCGAGGCCGCGACTCACCGCGGCGCCCTTCGGGCCGAACTGGGCGTGTCGACGGGGGCGCCCATGGTTGGCATCGTCGCGCGCCTGGTCCCGATCAAGGCCCACGAGGTGTTCCTCGCGGCGGCCCGACAGCTGCATGCGACGCGCCCCGACATGCATTTCGTCATCGTTGGCGACGGCGAGCGCCGTGCCGAGCTGGCGCAGCTCGTGAGCGCGGGGGGCGAGACCTTCAGCGCCGCCGTGCATTTCCTCGGCTGGCGCGCGGACCTGCCGCGCATCTATGCCGACCTCGACGTCGTCGCTCTCACGTCGCGTAACGAGGGGTCGCCAGTGGCGTTGATCGAGGCGATGGCTGCGGGGCGACCGGTGGTGGCGACGCGCGTCGGCGGCGTTCCCGACGTGGTCGAACACGGCCGTCGTGGCCGACTGGTCGAGATGGACGATGCGGCAGGCCTGGCTGAGCAGGTGCTGCAGGTCATCGGCGCACCCGACGATGCGGCCGCCATGGGCCGCGAGGGGCGCCGGCACGTGCTGGAGACGTATGGCAGCGCACGGCTGATCGACGACATCGATCACCTGTACGGCCGGTTGCTGGCCCGGAAGGCGGTCGCGTGATGACGTGGGCGGTTGCCGGGCCGGCCCTGGCCTCCTTCGTTCTGGCGCTGCTGCTGGTGCCGCAGGTCAAGCGGCTGGCCATCGCCACCGGGCTGGTTGCGCTGCCGAAGGCCGATCGCTGGCATCGACGTCAGATCCCGCTCCTCGGCGGCCTGGCGATCGTCCTGGCGACGGTGACCGGGGTGGCCATCGGACAGCCATCGAGCCGGCCCGTGTGGCTGCTGCTGGCCTGCGCGACCGGTCTGGCGGTCGTCGGCCTGGTCGACGACATCCGCGCGCTGCGACCGCAGACCAAGCTGTTCCTGCAGATCTTCGCCGCCTCGCTCATGAGCGTCTTCGGCCTGCAGTTCCAGTTCACGGGACTGGCGGCGATCGACATGCTCATCTCCCTGGTCTGGCTGGTCGGCATCACCAATGCCCTGAACCTGCTCGACAACATGGATGGGCTGGCCGCGGGGATCGCGGCCATCGTGGCGGGGTTCCGACTGGTCTTCTTCCTTGCCGATGGCCAGATGGAAGGCGCCATGCTGGCCGGCGTGATCCTGGGCGCCTGTCTCGGGTTCCTGGTCTACAACACCAACCCGGCGTCGATCTTCATGGGCGACACTGGCAGCCTGTTCCTGGGGTTCCTCGTCGGCGGGCTCAGCCTGGTCGGGGGATGGCCGTATGCGCGGGGAACGACCCTGGTGCTGGTGTTCCCGGTCCTGGTCGTGCTGGTGCCGATCTTCGATACGACGTTCGTCACCATCGCGCGCATCCTCGCCGGTCGTCCGGTGTCACAGGGCGGCCGGGATCATACGTCGCACCGGCTCGTCGCACTGGGCATGTCCGAGCGGCAGGCGGTGCTGACGCTGTACGGGCTGGCCGCGGCCGGCGGGGGCATCGCCTGGCTCTCGTACCGCTATGGCCTGGGTTACGGCGCGGTGCTTGCGGTTGTGCTGGCCCTCGGCACGGTCCTGTTCGGGATCTTCCTGGGGCGGTTGCAGGTGTATCCGCCCGACGCGGCACCCCAGGGCGGCGTCGCGTTGTTGCTGGCCAACTTCACCTACCGCCGGCAGGTGGTGACCGTCGCCGTCGACACGGTGCTGGTGGTACTGGCGTACTACTCGGCGTACCTGCTGCGGTTCGAGCAGACCTTCGCGGCAGAGCAGGCGTTGTTCGAGCAGTCGCTCCCCGTGGTGCTGCTGGCGCAGGTGACCGGCTTCCTCGTGCTCGGGACGCACCGCGGCATCTGGCGCTACACGGGCGTCTCCGACCTGCTGCGACTGGCGCAGGCCTGTGCCCTCGGGACCCTGCTGTCGGTGCTGGGGGTCGTGGTCCTCTTCCACTTCACGGGCTACTCACGCGCCGTGTTCGCCATTCACGGCGTGCTCCTGTTCGTGGCCGTGGCCGCGACGCGCCTCTCGTTCCGCACGCTCGACTCTGCCCTCCGTCGCGACTCCCCTGACGCGGACCCCGTGCTGATTTACGGCGCCGGGCGTGGTGGATTGCTGGTGCTCCGCGAGATTCGCGAGAACGACGCGCTCGGCTGGCGTGCCGTCGGGTTCATCGACGACGACCGCAGCAAGCAGGGGACCCGCATCGACGGCGTGCTCGTCTACGGGACGGGCGAGGCGCTCGAGGCGGCAGTGCTGGGAACCGGTGCGACCCGTGTCGTCCTGTCCACGCCCAAGCTCGAGTCACAGGTCGCCGACGCGCTGGTCGACCGCTGCGAGGCGCTCGGGGTACACCTCGTGCAGGCGCACCTGCAGTTCACGCCGCTCCGCTGACCCTCGTCAGGCGCCGGCCTTCTTGATGCCCACGGTGCACCAGAACGGCACTCCGTCGCTGAAGCGAACCTGCTCGAGGCCGGCATCGGCGTAGAGGGCGGCGATCTGCGACCGCGTGAACCGCTGCTCGAGCCGCGTGCCGAAGCGATCGAGCGCGTCGGTGCGCATCGTGTAGAAGCTGCGGTCGCTGTAGTAGTGCAGCGGCCAGTTCGCGGTGTCGAGGCCGGCGCGACGCCCGAGGCGGGCCGCCGTGGCCAGCGGCCAGTACACCGAGCCGGCAATGATCTGGCTGGTGGCGTAGCGCAACGGCATCGGCATCCGTGACACGCCTCGTCGCACCGCGTCACTGGCCTGCCACACGGCCCGGAACCAGGCCGGGCGGTTGTCGAAGGCGTAGTAGAGGTACGTCAGGAACGGCGCGCCGGGCTTCAGGCAGCGCACGCACTCGCGAAGGGCCGCGGCCGTGTCGGGCACGTGGTGCAGCACGCCGAGCGAATAGCCGAAATCCAGGCTGGCGGTCTCGAATGGCAACTGCCCGGCCGAAGCGAGGTGGAACTGGCAGTTGGCCTGGCCCGCCAGGGCCCGGCGGGCCACCAGCAGGGCGGCTTCGCTGGCGTCCACCAGATGGAGGTGGCCGACCTTCGGCGCCACGCCCCGAGCCCAGCGCCCGCTGCCGCAGCCGACGTCCATGCCCGCGGCGTCGGCAGGCAGTCGATCCCACGGAAAGATGCCGAAGTACTGCCCGAAGATCGCCTCGTGCTCGGCCGGCGAGAGTGTCGTCTGGTCGAACCGCGACCATTCATCGCCGAATCCGGCAACGGTCTCGTCGTCGACGTTGGGCCGGGTCTCGGGGGCGGCAGGGCGGGAGGACATGCAGGTGGCGGGCGCGGCGCCATTGTAGAACAGCGCCACGCTTTCTCCCGGTCGGCGCGATGGGGTAGCGTGTACGCCGTGTGCGGCATCACGGGGTTCTGGGACACGGCGAGCGCGACCCGCGATCAGGTCGAGCGACGGATTGCCGCCATGACGACCGCGATCGCCCACCGCGGCCCTGACGATGACGGCGCCTGGTGGGATGGCGCGGGCGGGCCGGTGCTCGGCTTCCGGCGCCTGGCGATTCTGGACCTGTCGCCGGCGGGCCATCAGCCGATGGCGTCGCGCTCTGGCCGCTTCACCATCGCCTTCAACGGCGAGATCTACAACTATCGCGATCTCAAGGCCGAGCTGGTCGCGCAGGGCTGGATCTTCCGTGGCGGGTCGGACACCGAAGTCATCCTCGCGGCCGCCGAGCACTGGGGCGTCGAGGGGCTCTGGGCGCGTCTGTGGGGGATGTTTGCCATCGCCTTGTGGGATGCCGAGACCAGGCAACTGCACCTCGTTCGCGACCGACTCGGCAAGAAGCCCCTCTATTTCGGGCGCCTTGGCGGCGTGCTGCTGTTCGGGTCGGAACTGAAGGCGCTCCGAGCGCACCCCGCCTGGGATGCGCCCATCGACCGCTCGGCGCTCGCGGCGTACTTCCGATACGCGTACGTGCCGGGTGACCGCACCATCCACACGGGGGTCAGCAAGGTCCCGGCTGGTGGCTCGGTGACGTTCGACTCGCCGGCCGGGCCGCCAGAGACACGGACCTACTGGAGCGCCCTGGAAGTCGCCCGTGAGGGTGTGGCCGCGCGACCCGCGCGCGCCGAACCACGGCAGGCGATGGACGAACTCGAGGCGCTCCTCGGTGACGCGGTGGCGCGCCGCATGATCGCCGATGTCCCCCTCGGCGCGTTCCTGTCGGGAGGCATCGACTCGAGCCTCGTCACGGCACTCATGACGCGCCACGCCTCCGGGCGCGTGCGCACGTTCACCATCGGGTTCGACGAGGAAGGCTACGACGAGGCCGCCGCGGCTCGCGCCGTGGCCGACGTCCTCGGGACCGACCATACGGAGTTCCGTGTCACTGCGGAACAGGCGCGCGACGTCATCCCGCGCCTGCCGCGCCTGTACGACGAGCCCTTCGCCGATTCCTCGCAGATCCCCACGTTCCTCGTCTCCGAATTGGCGCGCCAACACGTGACGGTGGCGTTGTCGGGCGACGGCGGCGACGAAATCTTCGGGGGCTACCTCCGTTACCAGTTCCTGCCGTCGACCCTGGCCCGGGCGGCTGTCGTCCCTGGCCCATTCCGGCGGGCGGCTGCGGCCGGGATGCAGGCGTGCTCGCCGGCGACGTGGGACCGCGCCTTCGCCGCCGCCGCGTCGCTGCTCCCGCGCTCGGCACGCCAGGCGCGCCCGGGGGAGAAGTTGCACAAGCTGGCCAACGTCCTGGCCGCCGCATCGGCCGACGAGGCCTACTTGCGCACCGTGTCCACCTGGCCGGCGCCGGGGCACCTCGTGATCGATGGATCCGACCCCGGGGCCACCTGGGATACCGCGGCGGTCGCCGCGTCGTTCCCTGACACGCTCGACAGGTTGATGGCGCTCGACACCATCACGTACCTCCCTGACGACATCCTGGTGAAGGTCGACCGCGCGACGATGGGCGTCAGCCTCGAGAGCCGCGCACCGCTGCTCGATCACCGCGTGCTCGCCTGGGCCTGGCGTCAGCCGCAGTCGCTCAAAATCGCGGACGGCCGCGGCAAGTGGCTGTTGCGGGAGATCCTGGCCCGCCATGTGCCGCGCGCCGTCTTCGAGCGGCCGAAGATGGGCTTCGCCATCCCGGTCGGCGAGTGGCTCCGAGGGCCGCTCCGTCCCTGGGCGGAGGCCCTGCTCGACCCGGTTCGTCTGCGCGACGAGGGCTACCTCCGGCCCGAGGCGGTGTCGGCGGTGTGGAAGGCGCACCTGGGCGGCCGTGGCGCGCACGAGGCGCAGCTCTGGAGCGTGCTCATGTTCGAGGCCTGGCTGGAGGCCTGGCGGTGAGCGGGCGTCGACGCATCCTGCTCGTCGGCGCCGGCTACACCGCGCGCCTGGTCGCCGAGGAGTTCGTCCGGCACCAGCGCGGCGAGGAACTGCTGGCGGCCCTCGACGACGACCCGTCGCTGCAGGGCCGGCACGTCGGCCCGGTGGTCGTCGCGGGGCCGGTGTCGATGCTGGAAACGGTGGCCCGGTCGTACGCCGTCGACGAAGTGGTCGTCGCCATCCCGAGCCTGCCCGGTCCGCGGCTCCGCGACGTGACGATTGCTGCGAGGCGACTGGGTCTGCCGGTGCGCACGATGCCCGGGATCGTCGAGTTGCTGGGCCGTCCCATCACGCCGCGCCAGTTGCGTCCTGTCGAACTCGGCGATCTCCTGCGCCGGACCGAGGTCCGCTGCGACGACCCGCCGCCGGCCTACCTTCACGGCCAGCGGGTCCTCATCACCGGCGGCGGTGGGTCGATCGGGCGCGAACTGGCGCGGCAGGTGTGCCGGGCGGCCCCGGAGCGGCTGGTGATCCTCGGGCACGGCGAGAACAGCATCCACGCCGCGCACGCCGAACTCGTGATGGACGACGCGGGTACCCCCGTCGTGCCGGTGATTGCCGATGTCACCGACCGGCGCACGCTGGCGCGCGCCTTCGCCGAGCATGCGCCAACCGTGGTCTTCCATGCCGCGGCGCACAAGCACGTGCCGCTGATGGAACAGTTCCCTGGCGAGGCGGTCCGCAACAACGTGGTCGGCACGCGGCATGTGCTCGCGTGCGCGGAAGCCCACGGCGTGTCCCGGCTCCTGTTCGTCTCGACCGACAAGGCCGTGGCGCCCGCCAGCGTGATGGGGGCCACCAAGCGCGTATGCGAGTGGATGGTCCGGGACGCTGCGGCGCGGACAGGGCACCGATACGTGGCCGTCAGGTTCGGCAACGTCCTCGGCAGCCGCGGCAGCGTCGTGCCGGTGCTCGAGACGCAGATCCGGCGAGGTGGCCCGGTCACCCTGACCCACCCGGCCATGTCGCGCTACTTCATGACGATTCCGGAGGCGGTCTACCTCGTCCTCCAGGCCGGAGGCGTCGACGACGGGGGCGGGTTGTACGTCCTCGACATGGGGACGCCCGTACGCCTCGTCGATCTCGCCGCCGACCTGATCCAGTTGGCCGGGGCCGGCGAGGTGCCGATCGTCTTCACGGGACTGCGCCCGGGCGAGAAGCTCACCGAGGCCCTGTGGGAGCCCGACAGCGTCGTCGAGCCGACTGGCCGGGGCGATCTGTTGCGGGTGACCGAGGCCGCCCCGGCCCCGGGCGGGGCCGACCTCGGGCGCGTGGTCCATGGCCTGGTCGCGGCGTCCAGGCGCGGCGACGCCGAAGCGATCCACCAGCGGCTCGGCGAGGCCATCCCGACGTTCGCGTCGAGTCGCCTCGCGTCGCCGGCGGGTGTCACGCGCGCATGAAGTCGATCACCTCGCGCAGGATCTGGTCGAGCCCGACGCGCGGCTCGTAGCCGACGAGATTGCGGATCTTGGTGAGGTCGGGCACGCGGCGCGGCATGTCCTCGAAGCCCGACTCGTAGGCCTGGTCGTACGGGATGCGCACGATCTCCGAGGCGCTGCCGGTCATCGCCTTCACCTTCTCGGCCAGGGCGTTGATGGTGATTTCCTCGCCGTTGCCGATGTTGAACACCTGGCCGATGGCCTTCGGCTCGTCGACCAGGGCCAGCAGCGCGCGCACCACGTCGCCGACGTACGTGAAGCTGCGCTGCTGCGTGCCGTCGCCGTGGACGGTGATCGGCTTGCCGAGCAGCGCCTGCCGCACGAAGTTGGGGATCACCATGCCGTACTGCCCGGACTGGCGCGGCCCCACCGTGTTGAAGAAGCGCACGATGATCACCGGCAGGCGCTTCTCCTTGTAGTAGGCGAGCCCGAGGAACTCGTCGATCGCCTTGCTGCAGGCATAGGCCCAGCGGTGCTTGTGCGTCGGGCCCATCACCAGGTCCTGCTCCTCGTCGAACGGCACGTCGGTGCTCTTGCCGTAGACCTCCGAGGTCGAGGCGATGACCACGAGCTTCTTCTTCTTGTTCGCCTGGCGCAGCACCACCTCGGTGCCGTGCACGTTGTTCTCGATGGTGGCGACGGGCTCCTCGACGATCTTCTTGACCCCCACCGCGGCGGCCAGGTGGAAGATCACGTCGGCCTCGTCGACCAACTCGGCCAGTAGGCGCTCGTTGTCGACCGTGTCCACCGTGTACGAGAACGCGGGGTTCGGCTTCAGGTGGGCGATGTTCGTGATCGAGCCCGTCGACAGGTCGTCGAGGACGTGGACGCGATGACCCGCGGCAAGCAGGGCGTCCGACAGGTGGGACCCGATGAAGCCGGCGCCGCCGGTGATCAGCACTTGCATGGTTCGAGACGATCCTCTCAGCGGCCGTGCGCCGCATGCGAGGGTTTCCGGTAATCCCCTCGCGACAACACCCGCTCCAGCCACACGTACAGGACGATGAAGAGGTACCGGCTCCCCATCTCCTTGATCTTCAGCTTCGACACCCCGGTGGTCCGGTTGTACCAGTTGATCGGCACGACCGCGTACGAGTATCCCCGTACGATCGCCTTGAGCGGCAGTTCCACCGTGAGGTTGAAGTGCTTGCTCAGGTACGGCCGGCAGCCCTCGATGGCCTCGCGCCGGTAGCACTTGAAGGCGTTCGTGGTGTCGTTCAGCCGCAGCCCGAAGAGCAGGCGGATGAACCCGTTGGCCATCCGGTTGAGCAGCAGCTTGTGACGAGGATAGTCCACCACACGCGCGCCGCGCACGAACCGCGACCCGAACACGCAATCGTACCCGTTGACGAGCGTGCGGTAGTAGGTGACCAGGTCCGCGGGGTCGTCCGAGGCGTCGGCCATCACGATGGCCACCGCGTCGCCAGAGAAGGCCTCGAGGCCGGCAATCACCGCGTGGCCGAACCCGCCGGACCGCGGATTCTCCACCCGCCGAAGTTCCGGCAGTTCCATGGCCAGGCTCGCCAGGACCGCCGCGGTGCCGTCGGTGCTGTGGTCGTCGACCACGACGATCTCGAAGGGGATGCCCTCGTCGCGCAGCCTGGACGAGAAGGCGCGGAGTGTCGGCGTGATGCCCTCGGCCTCGTTGTGGGCGGGGATCACCAGCGACAGGGTCAACGGCGCGTCAGCCACGCGGCGTCGCCATGAAGAAACTCTGCTGCCCGAAGATCCGCCAGGCCGGCCGCAGCTTCAGGTACAGCTTCAGCAGGGTGATGGAGTTGGGCAGGCGCCCCTGCGTGGTGAAGGGCAGGAACCGCCCGAGGACGTACGGGACGTCGAAGCCCGTCGTTTCGAGCGCTTCGGTCAGGCTCCGCTCGCACAGCGGCGTGATGTGGTCGAAGAACTGCCAGTAGTCTTCCCTGCAGTAGCGGATGTTGGGCTGCAGGATGAGGAACCGGCCGCCGGGACGCAAGATACGGCGGACCTCACGCAGCGTGTCGAGGATCTGCTCGCGCGTGAGGTGTTCGAGGAAGTTGCTGGCGAACACCACGTCGGCCGTGCCGTCGGTGATGGCCTCGATTCGGGCGGTCGACGACGTGATGACCGTGACGTCGGGACCGGCATGCCGTCGGGTGTCCGGGTTGAGGTCGACCGCGATCTTCCTGCCCGAACGGATGTGGTTGATGAACTCGCAGTACCCGGCGCCAAGCTCGACCACCGTGGCGGTCTCGGGCACGTACTGCTGGAAGAACTCGCGGCACAGCACATCCCACATCTGCCTGCGGAACGCCAGCGTGTCGCTGAAGCGCCGCTCGTAGACGCTCTGGACGTCGACTCCCCCCGCGGCCTTCATCGGAGACCGTCTGCCTGCCAGCGTTCGACGTTCTGGTCGTGGATGTCCTGCAGGAGCGACGCCACATCGTGCTGCTGCACCCAGGACGGATAGTGGCGCTTGAACTTGCCGATGTCGCTCACGTACCAGATGTGGTCGCCGATCCGGTTCTGCTCCTCGTAGGACCACAACAGCTCGCGGCCGGCGATCTCCTGGCACATCGTGATCGCTTCGAGCATCGAGCAGTGCGAGAAGCGCGACCCGCCGATGTTGTAGACCTCGCCGGCGCGCGGCGCGTCGATGAAGGCGTGGAGTGCGCTCACCAGGTCGGCGCTGTGGATGTTGTCGCGCACCTGCTTGCCCTTGTAGCCGAACACCCGGTAGGGCGTCCCGGTCACGGTGCACTTCATCAGGTAGGCCAGGAAGCCGTGCAGCATCGTGCCGGAGTGGTGCGGGCCGGTGAGGCACCCGCCGCGGAACACGCCCGTCTTCATGCCGAAGTAGCGTCCATACTCCTGCACCAGCACGTCGGCGGCGACCTTGGAGGCCCCGAACAACGAGTGCGTCGACTGGTCGATGCTCATCGACTCGTCGATGCCCACCGAGAAGGGGTGCGTCGGGTCGATCTCCCACCGCGTCTCCTGCTCGAGCAGCGGCAGGCGGTTGGGCGTGTCGCCGTAGACCTTGTTGGTCGACGTGAAGACGAACACCGCGTCCGGGCTGTGCTCGCGGCACGCCTCCAGCAGGTTGAGCGTCCCCACGGCGTTGACGCCGAAGTCGGTGAACGGCTCGCGGGCCGCCCAGTCGTGCGAGGGCTGCGCCGCCGTGTGGATCACCGCGCCGACGGCCGTGCCGTACTGCGCCAGCACCGCGTTCACGGCGGCGGCGTCGCGGATATCGATGTCGTGGTGCCGATACTGCCGGCCGTGCCGGCGCTCGAGTTCGTCGCGCTGCCAAGCGGTCGACGCCTCGTCGCCGAAGAACTGCCGGCGCATGTCGTTGTCGATGCCGACGACGTCGTAGCCGCGGGCCACGAAGGAGTCGACTGCTTCGGAGCCGATCAGCCCGGCCGAGCCGGTGATGAGCGCGACAGCCATCAGCGCAGTGTACCTTCCGCTCCCTGAGGGGTCATATGCCTGCGGCCTGGAGCGCGGCGGCGTGCCCGACCATCCACTCGTGCAGGTCCCGCAGGACGTCGGTCGGCGTCCGTCGCGGGGTCCAGCCGGTGGCCGCCGTGACGCGCGTGTTGTCGGTCAGGTAGAGCTTGATGTCGGCGACGCGCATGCCCGGGTTGGCCGTGATCGCGATGCGCCTGCCGGTGATCGCCTCGCACAGCGCGGTCGTCTCCTGCAGGGACAGGCTGCAGGCGCGTCCGCCACCGGCGTTGAACAGTTGCCCGTCGAGCGCCTCGAACCGTTCGATCTGCGCGACCACCAGGTCCGCGAGGTCGTCCACGTGGAGGACGTCGCGCACCTGCTTGCCGAGTCCGTCCCAGCCGTTGTACGCCAGCGCGCCACCGCGCAGGTGGCGAGCCATCCAGAGCGAGAAGACGCCCTGGTCCACCTTGCCCATCTGCCAGGGGCCGGCGATGACACCGCACCGGTTGACGAGCGTGCGGAGCCCGAAGGCCTCGTGGTACTCGGCGATCAGGAGCTCGGAGGCCAGCTTGGTGGCACCGTAGATCGAGCGCGTCCCGGCCAGCGGGAAGTCCTCGCCGATGCCCGCGCGCGACAGGCCGGGGCCATGCGGGCCCTCGGCAATCTCGAGACGCGTCTCGCCCTCGACGGTCGGGATCTCGTTGAGCGCCGCGATCGGGTAGACGCGGCTGGTCGACAGGAAGAGGACGGCGGCGCCGGCCGTGCGCGCAAGCTCGAGGCAGTGAATCGTGCCCGTCAGGTTCGTGCCGATCACGTAGCTCGGGTCGCCGTCGTAGCCGGCCAGCACCGAGGGCTCGGCCGAGCACTCGAGCAGCAGGTCGAGATCGCGACCGAGGGGCGCCAGGTCCGCCGGTTGGCGGATGTCGCCGTGCACGAACGCCACCCCGGCGTCGCGCAGCCGCGCCAGGTTGAGCTCGCTCCCGCGGCGGCGGAGGTTGTCGAACGCGGTGACCGTGGCCTCGGGCCAGGTGGCGCGGGCGCGCAGCGCCAGAGCGGAGCCGACGAAACCGGCGCCTCCCGTCACCAGGATCCGGCGTGGTGTCAACGTGCCTCCCGCAGTGTCAGCACGAAGGACCCTACCGGGAGTTGCGCCTGGATTCGCAGCGGGATCCGTCGCGCATCGTCGGAGATCCACACGGCGAGGCCGCGGCCGACCACCTGCCCCTTCTGGTCGCGAATCGCCGGCACGACCTTCCAGCCGCTGAGCGCGCCGAGGCCGGTCTTGATCGATTCCTTCGCGCCGACGGTGAGGGTCACGCGATACAGGTAGCCGCTGTCGGACACGGCGAACGACGAGGTCGCGCCGGTGGCGAGGTTCATCGTGCGCATCGCCGTCAGCGCCGACAAGCCGTCGTGGGTCGCACCGGGCAGCGCCTGGTCGACCTGCATGGTGGTCGACGTCCGCATCTGGAATACCGCGCTCTTCTTCGCCTGATCGAAGCGCGTCTCCTTCATGCGCTGGCGGCCGTTCTCGTTGCTGAACACCGAGCCCCGCTGCGGGAAGAGCGTGTAGGCGTCGACCAGCGAGTCGGCCTTGTAGTAGACCGAATAGAGCTTGGACAGCAAGGGCGTGGGCTTGCCCTCGGCAAACACGTAGTACGCCGTCGACCCGAACGACGGGCGCTTGTCGCGCACCACCATCGTCGCCGACCCGGCCGTCAGGTAATCGGACCACGACACGTCGTAGGTCAGCGTCTCGCCGGGCTTGAAGGGCACCACCTTCTCGGGCCCCGTCGGGCGTGCCGGCGTCGCGGCTGCCGGGGCGCCGGGCTTGGGCGGCGCGGGAGCCCCTGGCTTGGGCGGCGGACCCACCGGGCCTCCGAGGCGCGAGGGCAGCCGCTGCGCGCCGGTCGCGAGGGCCAGCGGCCCGGCAAGGGTGAGGAGGACGAACAGGATGTGGCGCTTGATCATGCGTGCGTGAGGACGACCCGCGCAGGCGGGCGAACACACAAGTATAGGCGTCAGGCCGCCGGCGGCAGGCGACCTGTTCCTGGACTCAGGTGCCCTGCCGCGTATCGCTTGTCGCCGTTCAGGGCTTCCTGGCGATCACCGCGTAGTCGAGGTGCGTGAACAGCAGGCTGTTCAGCTTGTCGACGTTGGCGTTCACCGCGTAGTGCAGCGCATCGCCCCCGGGCACGTGCTGCAGCTTGTGGGCCTCCGGGTAGGGCGACCGGAACTGGACATCCACGTGCGGGAACCCGCTGGCGCGCACGAAGTACGCCAGTGTCTCGGGGTGCAGCGGCCTGACGTGCGTGATGTCGCGCACGTAGCTCTGGAAGAACGCGAACCAGCACGCGACGTTCACCGTCTCGAGGGCCAGCATGCCCCCGGGGCGCAGCACGTCGTGCGCCCGCTGGAGCAGTGCCACGAGATAGTCGGGCTGCAGGTGCTCCACGACCTGGGCGGCGAAGATGCCGCCGAGGCTCTCGTCGGGGAGTCCGCCCAGGTAGCCCAGCGCGTCGCCCTCGGTCGCTTCGAGACCCCGCTGCCGGCACTCCTCGACCATCTCGTGATTGATGTCGAGTCCCCGGCTGCGCGTGCCCTGCTGTCGGAGCAGTTCCAGGAACTCCCCGCGCCCGCAGCCGATGTCGAGCACGTCCTGCTGGCCGGCGAAGACCGGCAGGTAGTCCTTCAACCGCTCGCCAATCACCGTCGTCGAGCCGCGGAACTGGTCCTCGAAGCCGACGTACTTGAACGACTCGATCCCGCCGCGTGCAAACGAATTGTCGACGGTGACCGGGTCGGCCGGGCTCGGAGAGCCGGCCCTACCCCCCGCCGTCTCCGCATCCGTGACTGCCGACTGCCGGCCGCCGACTGCCGGGGCGTGCTCGACGATCCGTTCCACCTCGCGCTTGAGCGTCTGCGTCGCGCGCGTGACGACGCCGAGCGACTGCGCCAGCTGCGTGTGGGCGGCGTCGAGCGCGGCGACCCGGGCCTCGAAGCGGTGCTCGTGCACGGCCAGGCGTTCGAGCCGCTTGTTCAGCTCGTCGCCCACGCCGCTGATCGCCCCGCCAGGCCCGACCGTGCGGTGGTGCAGCGTGTCGATGGCGTCACCGACGTCCTCGACCCGCCGCGTCGCGAGGCCGTCGAACTCGTGGTCCTTGGTGTCGACGTACGGCGTGAGCTGCTGCAGGTAGACGATCAGGGCAGAGTGGAACGTCGCGAGACGCTCGAGTTCGATCCGGAGTGTCTCGATGACGGCGGCCTGGCTCGCGCGCACCGACCGCTCCGCCGCCACGTTGCGATTGACGTGGTCGACGAGGGCGGCGTTGAAGGCCTCCTGGCGCGCAAGGTACGGCCCCACCAGCGCCAGCACCGGCCTCAGCAGCAGGCCCTTGAGCCCGCCAGGCATCGGCAGGCCGGACAGGACCGCGTACCGCTCGTTGAGTACCGTCACCTGCGCCTCGTCGGCCGGTGCGGCCGGGTGCGGCAGGGACGGCGCGCCGGGCAGTGCCGCGTCGAGCGCCGAGAGCGCCGCGTTGTAGGCGGCGTCGGCTTCCTCGCGCGCCGCCTTCAGGCGGGCGAGGTGGGCCTTGTCGATGGATCGGCTGAAGCGGGCGTCGGACATCGGCGCGCCAATTATGCGCGCGCCGACGCGTGAATCGTGCCCGTGAGCGGGCTGCTGGCCGAGGCGTACCGCTTCCTGGGGATTCGTCCGGCACGGAAGGCGAGCCGGCCGGCCTCCACCGCGTGCCGCATGGCGTGCGCCATCAGCACGGGCTGGTCGGCCTGGGCGATCGCCGTGTTGAGCAGCACCGCGTCGGCGCCGAGCTCCATCGCGATCGCGGCGTCGGAGGCCGTGCCGACGCCGGCATCAACGATCACCGGCACCTTGGCGAACTCCTTGATGATGGCGATGTTGTTGGGGTTCTGGATCCCGAGGCCCGAGCCGATGGGGGCCCCGAGCGGCATCACGGCCGCGGCGCCGGCGTCCTCGAGCTTGCGGCACGCGATCGGGTCGTCGGTCGTGTAGGGCAGCACGATGAACCCTTCCTTCACGAGCACCCTCGTCGCCTCGATCAGCGCCTCGTTGTCCGGGAAGAGCGTGCGCTCATCGCCGATCACCTCGAGCTTCACCCAGTTGGACAGGCCGGCCTCGCGCCCGAGCCTGGCGGTGCGGATGGCATCCTGCGCCGTGTAGCACGCGGCCGTGTTGGGCAGGATGAACAGGTTCGGCGTGATGAAGTCCATCAACGACGCCCCGCTCCTGTCGTTCAGATCGACGCGACGCACGGCGACCGTGACGACCTCGGTGCCGGAGGCGGCGTGGCACTCACGCATCACGTCGTGCGAGGGGTACTTGCCGGTCCCCACGAAAAGTCGGGACGTGAAGGTGCGGTCAGCGATCGTCAGCGTGTCGTTCATGGAGCGTCTCGGGGAGGAGTGCCAGTCGGGCAGCCCCGACCATGGCCATCACGATGGCTGCCAGCCATCCCAGGCCAGCGACCAGGAACGGCCCTGGCGCGCGGAGCAGGTCCGGGCGCTCGACCCACAGGGCCAGGCGGTGCATGTCGAGCGGCACGCCGCTGCTGCTGCGCAGGAACAGCCGCGATGCATCCACTTCGCCGGGGAAGTGCAGGTAGTAGTGGCCAGCGACGCGCACCAGCGCCAGCCCGGCGACCGTGGCCAGCAACAGCAGGCCGAGCAGCAGCAGGCGTGGCACACGAGCGCCGACGCCGGCGGTGGCCAGCACCGCCATGACCGGCAGCATCGGGAACAGCCAGCGCCCCTGGTACGAATCGGGCAACTGCACGAGTACTTCACGGATGGCCGGCTGCAGGGCACACAGCAGCAGGCCGGCAGCCCACAGCGGCCCGATTCGGTGGAGTCGGCTGTCGTCGGGGGGCAGCCATGACCGCGCCAGGCCCAGGCACACGAGGCCGACAAACAGGACGGGCACCACGATGAGGCTGTCCGGGAGTTCCAGCGTGCTCGCGCCGAAGTTCCCGAGCGGCATCCACATGCTGCGCGCCACCGCCCACGCCTGTGACGACGCCGCAGCCAGGGCACCCGTCAGCAGGGCCAGCGCGCCACGGCCGATCCCCGGCGCTCCACCCGCCAGCGTGGTGGGGGGCAATACCCGCAGCGCGGCCCAGCCGGCTGCCAGGACGGTCGCCGCCGCCAGGGCCACCACGGCGCGGGAACTGCGCGCCTGCGGGGCGGCCTGCCAGCCGCGGAGCAGAACGGCCACCATGAGGGTCGGGACCAGGAACGCCACCGTGTCCTTGGTGGCCAGGGCCAACACGACCGACACCGGCAGCAGCGCCAGTTCCCAGCGCGTGCTGCGCGCCAGCATCAGCCGGGTGGTCAGCAGGAGGGACGTGGCACCGAGCAGGTTGGCGAAGCTGTCCGGGGTGATCCCGCCCGACACCGTCGCCGCAAGTGGTTGGAACGCTACCACTGCAGCGGCCGCCACCCAGGCGGTCGGCTGGTCGGGCAGCACTTCGCGCGAGAGCAGGAACGTCAGTAGCACCAGCCAGGGGAACGTGAGGCCGCAGGCCAGCCGGAGCCCCCAGTACACCGTGGTCGACGGGATGCCGGAGGCGCAGAGGGACCGGAGGGCCAGGCCGCCCAGCCACCTGAACAACGGCTTGCCGCCCGCGTCGACAGGGAGCGGGATGCCTTCCGGTGGCGAGGCGCAGACATAGACATCCGTGCCTGCGCGCTCGGTGGCGTAGATCCGCTGCTGGAGTCCGGCGAGGTAGCTGATCTCGTCCGACACCTGGAACATGGGACGGACCGAGGCGTGCAGCCAGGCGTGGAGCAGCGCCGCAAGCAGGAGGCCCGCCATGGACAGGCGGAGGGCCGACAGGCCACGCGGGGGCACCTTAGCCGCCACCAACGAAGTTCACCACCTCGACGGCGTCGCCCTCGCAGACCAGCGTCTCGGCGTACGCCGCCTTCTTGACGACCAACTCGTTGAGCTCCACGGCCACCCGTCGCGCGTCGATGTCGAGGCGTGCGAGCAGCGCGGCGATGGTGAGGGGCTCGGGCAGGTCGTAGCGTTCGCCGTTGAGTTGGATGGTCACGGGCAGGACTGGGACGGGAGTCGGGAATCGGGGAGCGGGTAGAGGGAGTCGGGTCGCGGCGGTCGGCAGTCGGCAGTCAGGGGGCGCGGGGTGGTCTCGCCGCGCCCACGCCCTCACGCGAGGATATCAACCTCCACGCCGAAGGGCGCGGTGAGGTCGCGGGCCCACCCCGACGGCGAGGGGCGCAGGTGGGCGGGCGCGTCCTCGGGCCAGCCGGGCTCGGACTGTGCGGCGCCCCAGGCCAGGGCCGCTTCGTAGTCGCGGTGCATGCGTGGCAGGGTGTGATGCGCTTCCCACCAGGCGCGGGCGTTGTGGCCGAGCTGGTCCCGCAGCGCGGCATCGGCCACGAGGCGCCGCAGCGCCTGGCGCACCATGGCGTCCTCGTCGTGCAGGTCGATCGACACGGCCACGGCGCGGGTCACCGGGGGCGGCTGGAAGACGGCCCCCGCGTCGGTCCGGTCGTGCTTCAGCAGCCAGTGGCGGGGATCGAGCGTGGGCACGTCGACGGTCGACACCTGGTCGGGCACGATGGTCGGCTTTCCTGCCGCGAGACACCGCAGCCACGAGGCGGAGGTCTCCCGCGCCGTCGGCCAGCGCAGGCAGAGGCACACGTCGGCGGCCCGCAGTTCCGCCGCCAGTTGCTCGTCGTCCACGTAGCCGGTCACCTCGACGATGTCCCGCGTGCCGGTTGCGGCGACGTCCTGCCAGAGGGCGTAGTGCTCCCCGATCTCGCCGACCAGCCGCAGGCGCACGCCGGGCACCTCCGCGCGAATCGCCTGCAGCGCCCGCAGGATGGTCAGGATGCGCTTTTCAGGCGTGATCACGCCGAACGCGGACACGACGATGCCGGCAGTCGGCGGTCGGCGGTCGGCAGGAAGGACGCTCCCTGAGTCTTGAGCCGTGAGCCCTGAGCCGCCGTTCGGCCTGCTCTCTGAGCCTTGAGCCCTGAGCCCTGAGCCTTCTTCCCACGGGTCCGGCACTCCCATCGACACGGTCCGGATCGGCGTGTCGGGGAACTCTTCGGCGAGCGCCCGGCGCAGCGGGTCGCCATGCACGACCACCCCTCGCGCCCGGCACATCACCGTGCGCAGCATCGGCCACAGGTAATAGGGCGAACCCTGCAGGCCTGCCACGACGAAATCGGCGACCCGCGGGTCGACCCCCGGGTGGTTGAAGCGGAACTCGTCCCGGTACTCATCGTCGCGACCGTCGGCCAGCAGGGCGTGGGCCCGCGCGTGGTGCAGCGCCGCGTCGTGCAGCACGACCAGTCCCGGCCAACGGAGGAGGTAGGGCCACTGGTAGCGATGACAGGCGGCATTCCCCATCTGGTAGACGACCAGGTCGTAGGGGTGCCGCGTGTGGGCGACGGGGAAGTCGTAGGCCCGGAACAACGGCAGGCCGAGCGGCCCCGGCAGTGCCGCCGTCTCCGGCCCCCGGCCAGCGTGCAGGTGTCCCCCGGCGGCCTGCCAGACCCGGTCCTCGACGTACAGGTCCACGGCATGGCGGCCCGTCAGGCCCTGAAGGACGTCCAGGCTGTAGGCCGCGATCCCCGAATGGACCGGGGGCAGGGGCGAGAACCAGGCGAGACGCACGGAGACACAGTAACGCCGAACGCCGTGGGCATGCCCCATTCGTCATGCCTCATGCCTCATGTCGAAGTCACAGGGGGAAAGGTGGAAGGGGGACGGCGGAAGTCAGAAGGGGCCGGCCAGGCGCGAACACCCCTGGGGCCGGGAGGGCTGGCTCGCCGAGCCGGCCACCTTACCCCGTACCCGGCACCCGGCACCCGTACCCGGCCCCCCGTACCCGGTACCCGGATTAGATTGCAGATGAGTGCGCAAGCGGGCTAGCATCTACGGGATCGAATCCCGCCTGCGGCAGGCGCCGGCGGGGCCGACAGCGGGGCCGGGCGTGATGGGCACGCAGGGCCACGCTTGCGCGACTTTTCACAAGCGCCACCTCCGCCGCGGCGCGGCGACCTACACGCATGGACGGCTGGGTTCCGATTCTGCTGCTGATGGCCTTCGGCTTCTCCTTCGCCGCGGGCAACGTCTTCCTGTCGCAGTACCTCGGCCCGCGCAACCCGACGGCCGAGAAGCTCGCGCCGTACGAGTGCGGCATGCCGCCGGTGGGCGACGCTCGCGAGCGCATGTCGGTGAAGTTCTACCTCGTGGCGATGATCTTCCTGCTGTTCGACATCGAGGTGGCGTTCCTCTATCCCTGGGCCGTGGCCCTGCGCGAGCTGCACTGGGCAGGCTTCGTGCAGATCCTCGTCTTCTTCGCGATCCTGATCACCGGCTATATCTACGTGTGGCGCAAGGGCGCCCTCGACTGGAATACGCGGGACTGACCGTCCCGTACCGGTGTCGAAAGAGCTGACGGACTGCTGCAGTCATGGCTGATATCGAGATTCCCGTACTCACGACCACGGTCGACAAGCTGGTGGGCTGGGCCCGCCGGTCGGCCATCTGGCCGGTGGCGTTCGGCCTGGCCTGCTGTGCCATCGAGATGATGGCCATGGCGGCCAACCGCTACGACGTCGCCCGCTTCGGCGCCGAGGTGTTCCGCGGCTCTCCCCGCCAGGCCGACCTGATGATCGTCGCCGGTCGGCTGTCGCGGAAGATGGCGCCCGCGCTGCGCCGCGTCTACGACCAGATGCCCGAGCCCAAGTGGGTCATCTCGATGGGCGCCTGCGCGTCGGTCGGCGGCGTGTTCGACAACTACGCCATCGTGCAGGGGGTCGACCAGGTGGTGCCGGTCGACGTGTTCGTGCCGGGCTGTCCGCCACGGCCCGAATCCCTGATCTACGGCATCGTCCAACTGCAGCGGAAGATGGCCCGTTCGCGCCAGCCGCTGGTCAATTTCGGCTGATCGCATGGACTTCGCAACGCGACTGGACGCCCTCCGGCAGGCCCTGCCGGACGTCACGATCGAAGAGGTGTCGTCGGTGGATCAGCCGGCGATCGTGGTGCCTGCCGATGCCATCGAGCGCGTCGCGCGCCAGCTGCGGGAGCACCCCGCACTGCAGTTCCAGACCCTGGCCGAGTGCACGGCCGCGGACTTCTGGCCCGCGGACCCGCGGTTCGAGGTGGTCTACCACTTCGTGTCGATGGGTCCCGAGGCGGTCGGCGCTGGTGCGCCCCCGGCCCAGCGGCTCCGCGTGAAGGTCCGCGTGGGCGGCGACACGCCGACGGTGCCGACGATCGTGCGCATCTACCCGAACGCCAACTGGTACGAGCGCGAGGTGTTCGACCTGTTCGGTGTGGCGTTCGCGGGCCACCCGGACCTGCGCCGCATCCTGATGCCCGACGACTGGGACGGCCACCCGGCGCGCAAGGACTACCCGGTGCAGATCCACAAGGCCATCGATGCCGGCGAGGCCATCCAGGTCACCGAAGAGGAGTTCGTGCGCAACATCGAGCGGCAGCGGCGCGCCGCCGGGGTGAGCGCCGGCTTCAACGTGCAGTGACCGACGACGCCGCAGTGGCGCGGTGCCTCACGGCCTTCGAGGCTGGCATCGAGGCCCATCGCCGCGCGGCGTCCGCGCTGGGCACCGGGATGGCCCGCACGGCGGCCCGGTTGGCGGCAGTGCTGCGTGCCGGCGGGACGATCCTGGCGTGCGGCAATGGAGGGAGCGCGGCGGAGTGCCAGCACTTCGCCGCGGAGTTGACGGGCCGGTTCAAGCGGGAGCGGCCGGGGTGGCCGGCGCTGGCGCTCACCGTGGACACGAGCGCGCTGACGGCCATCGCCAACGACTACGGCTTCGAGCGCGTGTTCGCGCGGCAGGTCGAGGCGTATGGCAGGCCGGGCGACGTGCTGGTGGCGATCTCGACGAGCGGGCGGTCGCCCAACGTCGTGACGGCCGCGCGCGAGGCGCGGGCCCGCGGGCTCACGGTGGTGGCGCTCACCGGGGCCGACGCCGGGGCGCTCGGCGCGGAGGCCGACGAGGTGCTGGCGGTGCCGGAGGCCGACACCGCGCGCGTGCAGGAGGTGCACCTCACGGTGCTGCACGTGCTGTGTGACGAAGTGGAACGCGCGCTGGCCGGAAGCTGACGCGCGGGCAGGCTGCCGGCCCCAGGGGTGGCAGACGGCCCGACGACACAATGGAACCCTGGCTCACGTAGCCTGTAGCCCGAAGTCCGTAGTCCGATATGGCTGAAATCCGCACGGAAACGATGACGGTCAACATGGGGCCGCAGCACCCCGCCACGCATGGCGTGCTGCGCCTCGTCGTCGAGCTCGACGGCGAGCAGATCGTGAGCGCCGAGCCCACGATCGGCTACCTGCACACCGGCATCGAGAAGACCGCCGAGCAGAAGAAGTGGCAGCAGGTGGTGCCGCTCGTCGAGCGCATGGACTACCTCGGTCCGCACTCCAACGCGTTGGCCTACGTGCTGGCGGTGGAGAAGCTGCTCGGCATCCAGGTGCCCGAGCGCGTGCAGAACATCCGCGTGCTCATCGCGGAACTGCAGCGCATCACCAGCCACCTGGTGTGGCTCGGCACCCACGGGATGGAGATCGGCGCCATCACGATGATGATGTACTGCTTCCGCGAGCGGGAGCTGCTGCTCAACATCAACGAGATGCTGGCCGGGTTCCGGCTGTTCCCGAGCTACATGCGCATCGGCGGCCTGCGCGAGGACCTGCCCCACGGGTTCCACGAGGCCGTCAACGCCTTCCTCGACCGCTTCCCCGCGAAGATGGACGAGTACGAGGGCATGCTCACCAAGAACTCGATCTGGATCGGCCGCACCAAGGGCGTCGGCATCCTGACCAAGCAGGACGTGCTCGACTGGGGCCTGCTCGGGCCGATCGCACGGGGATCGGGCATCAAGTACGACGTGCGCAAGGCGTTCCCGTACCTCACGTACGCGAGCTACGACTTCGACGTCCCGACCAGCGAGGTCGGCGACGTGTACGCGCGCTACCAGGTGCGCGTGGCCGAGATGCGCGAGAGCCTGAAGATCTGCAAGCAGGCCATCGCGCGCATCACCCCGACCGGCGAGTGGGGTGTCGACGACCCGCGCATCGTGCCGCCGCCCAAGGACAAGGTCTACTCGGAGATGGAAGCGCTCATCCAGCACTTCCTGATCTACTCGCAGGGCTTCACCGTGCCCGCCGGCGATGCCTACGTGCCCATCGAGGGGCCGCGTGGCGAGCAGGGCTTCTACGTCGTCTCGGACGGCACCAACCGCCCGGTGCGCGTCAAGTCGCGCCCGCCGACGTTCCTCGCGTTGCAGGCCCTGCCCAGGCTGATTGCCGGCGGCCTCATCGCGGACGTCATCGCGGTGATCGGCTCGGTCGATGTCGTCATGGGAGATTCGGATCGATGAGTTTCCACCCGCAGATGCCCTACGGCGAGGGCTGGCACAAGAGCGAGCGGTTCATCCCCGAGGAGGGGCCCACCTTCGCGTTCACGCCGGAACACCGGGCGCAGCTCGAGGAGCTCTGCACCCACTACCCGCCGGAGCGGCGCAAGTCGGCCATCATCTCCGCGCTGTACATGGTGCAGGCGCAGCAGGGGCATGTCTCCGGTAACGCCATGCGCCACGTCGCCGAGGTCATCGGCTGCACGACCGCCGAGGTGGAGGACGTGGTCACGTACTACGTCATGTTCTTCACCAAGCCTGTCGGCACGTACGTGCTGCAGGTGTGCCGCACGCTGTCGTGCGCGCTCAACGGCGCCGAGAAGGTGACCGCCGCGCTGTGCAAGCACCTGCACGTGAAGCCGAACGAGACCACCGCCGACGGCATGTTCACGGTGATGGAGTTCGAGTGCCTCGGGGCGTGCGACCGCGCGCCCGTGATCATGGTGAACAACGAGCACTGGCACGAGTGCCAGCAGCCCGAGGACGTCCCGGCCCTCATCGAGGGCCTGCGGACGAAGGGCCTCGCGGCGCTCTCGGGATGCCACCTCGTGAAGGAGCGTGCCTAGGCCATGCCCACGTTCGAACCGGTCCTGACCAAGTACGTCAACGAGCCCCACGGCTATACGCTCGATTTCTACGTGCAGCACGGCGGCTACCAGGCGCTGCGCACCGCCCTCGGCATGGCGCCAGACGCCATCGTCGACAGCGTCAAGAAGTCGGGGCTGCGCGGGCGCGGCGGCGCGGGCTTCCCGACCGGCCTGAAGTGGTCCTTCGTGCCGAAGGACAACCCCAAGCCGAAGTACCTGTGCGTCAACGCCGACGAGAGCGAGCCAGGCACGTTCAAGGATCACGTGCTGATGGAGCGCAACCCGCACCTGCTGTTCGAGGGGTGCGTGATCGCCTGCCGGGCCATCGGCGCCAAGACCTGCTACATCTACATCCGCGGCGAGTTCTACCACCTGCAGAAGCAGATGGAGGTCGAGCTCGAGAAGGCGCGCGCCGCCGGCTACGTCGGCAAGAACATCCTCGGCAGCGGCGAGGACTGCGACATCTGGATCCATCGCGGCGCCGGTGCGTACGAGGCGGGTGAAGAGACCGCGCTCATCGAGTCGCTCGAGGGCAAGCGCGCGCAGCCGCGCCTCAAGCCGCCGTTCCCGGCGGTGGTCGGCCTGTACGGCTGCCCGACGGTGGTCAACAACGTCGAGACCATCTGCAACGTGCCCGTGATCATCGAGAAGGGGCACGAGTGGTTCGCCGCGATCGGGCCGGAGAAGAACACCGGGCCGAAGCTGTTCTGCATCAGCGGGCACGTGAAGAAGCCGGGCGTGTACGAGGCGCCCATGGACACCACGCTCCGCCAGCTGATCTACGACTACGCCGGCGGCATGCGTCACGATCGCCAGATCAAGGCCATCATCCCGGGCGGCTCCTCGACCCCGGTGCTGCTGCCCGACAAGCTCGACACCCACCTGAGCTTCGACGGCATGGTGGCGGCCGGCTCGATGCTCGGGTCCGCAGCCGTGATCGTCATGGACGAGACGACCAGCATGGTCTGGGCGGCCAAGAACCTGATCCACTTCTACAAGCACGAGTCGTGCGGCAAGTGCACCCCGTGCCGCGAGGGCGTGGACTGGCTCTACAAGATCCTCGACAAGATCGAGCGCGGCGACGGTGAGGCGCGCGACATCGAGCTGTTGCTCAGCGTGTGCGACAACATCGGCGGCAAGACGCTGTGCCCGTTCGGCGATGCCGAGATCGCGCCGGTGCTGAGCACCATCCAGCACTTCCGGGCCGAGTACGAGGCCTACATCAAGACGGGCGAGTCGCCCGTGCAGAGCGACTTCCGCGCGGCCGAGCCCGTCGGCGCGCACTAACGAGTAGAGCCCGTGCCGACGATCACTCCCAGTCTCGTCTTCCAGATCTCGCTCATCGGCGTGGTCTTCTTCGCGCTGCAGATTTCCGCAGCGGTGCTCGTGTACTTCGAGCGCAAGATCTCCGGCTGGGCCCAGCAGCGTGTCGGGCCCAACCGCACGGGCCCGCTCGGCCTCCTCCAGCCGCTTGCCGACATCGTCAAGCTGATCTTCAAGGAGGAACTCCGGCCCGTCGCCGCCGACAAGTGGCTGTTCTACCTGGCGCCGATCCTCTCCGCGACGACGGCGTTCGCGGCCTTCGCCGTCATCCCCTTCGGCCCGCCGACGACGTTCTTCGGGTTGCTCGAGAAGCCGGTGCCGCTGCAGGTGGCCGACCTGAATGTGGCGGTGCTGGTCGTGTTCGCCATCACCTCGATGGGCATCTACGGCATCGTGCTGGCGGGCTGGGCCTCCAACAGCAAGTACTCGCTCCTCGGCGGCCTGCGCAGCTCGGCGCAGATGGTCAGCTACGAGCTCGCCTACGGCATGTCGCTCGCGTCGGTGCTGGTCATCGCCAACACGCTGTCGCTGCGCGAGATCGTCGATGCCCAGGCCGGGGTGTGGTGGGTGTTCAACGCCATCCCGGTGCCGAAGTGGTACGTGTTCCTCGCGCCGGTGGGCTTCTTCATCTTCTTCGTCGCCGGCATCGCCGAGACCAACCGCGCGCCGTTCGACTTCCCGGAAGCGGAGCAGGAACTGGTGGCCGGCTACCACACCGAGTACAGCTCGATGTCGTTCGCGCTGTTCTTCCTGGCCGAGTACGTCAACATGGTGGTGGTCTGCGGCGTCGCCACCAGCCTGTTCCTCGGCGGCTTCTACATGCCCGGCCTGCCCGACTGGCTGGGGCCGCTGTGGTTCATCGGCAAGCTGGCGTTCCTGCTGTTCTTCTACATCTGGATGCGCTGGACGCTCCCGCGCTACCGCTACGACCAGCTGATGGACTTCGGCTGGAAGCGCCTCCTGCCGCTGTCCATCGTCAACCTGCTGGTGACGGCCGCCGGCGTCCTCTACTGGAGCTGAGACCGTGGCCCCCTGGCTCTTCTACCTGTTCGCCGCCATCTCGCTGATCTGCTCGCTCGGGGTCATCGGGCAGCGCAACCCGATGTACAGCGTGCTGCTGCTCATCGGGTCGTTCATCTCGCTCGCCGGCCTGTATGTCGGCCTCGACTCGCCCTTCGTCGCAGTCACGCAGATCGTCGTCTATGCCGGCGCGATCATGGTGCTCTTCCTCTTCGTGGTGATGCTGCTCAACGCGCCGCGCGAGGATGTGGCCCCGGGCGCGCAGCTGCCGATTCCCGGCGGCGTCAAGGCGTTCGGCGCAGTCCTGGCCCTCTCGATGGGCACGATGCTGGTGTGGGCGCTGAGCCGCCTCGGCGCGCTGCCCTTCGTCGACGACCCGCAGGCTGCCTCGCGTGTCGCCTCGGTCCGCGACATCGGCGTGATGCTGTTCCGCGATCACGCCTTCGCGTTCGAGGTCACCTCGATCCTCATCCTCGTCGCCATGGTCGGCGCCGTGGTGCTGGCCAAGAAGACCGTCTAGGCCCCGACATCCGCCGATGATCACGCTCAACCACTTCCTGCTCCTCTCCGCGCTGCTGTTCAGCATCGGGACCGCCGGCATCTTCCTGCGGCGCAACCTGATCACGCTGCTGCTGTCGGTGGAGATCATGCTCAACGCCGTGAACCTGACGTTCGTGGCGCTCGGGCGCTTCAATGGATCGGTCGAGGGCCAGATCATCACGTTCTTCGTGATGACCGTGGCGGCCGCCGAGGCCGCCGTCGGCCTGGCGATCGTCATCGCCCTGTTCCGGCATCGGGAGACCCTCTCGCCCGACGCCTTCACCTCCCTGAAGTGGTAGGGCGACAAGACGCGATGCTCCTGTTCATCATCCTCGCCCCGTTCATCGGGTTCCTGATCAACGCGTTCCTCGGCAGGCGACTGCCCAAGGCGGTGTCGGGCGGCGTGGCCGTCGCGGCGCTGCTGGCCGCGTTCGGCCTCTCGCTGGCCTCGGCGGCGCAGATCTTCGGCGCCCCCGCCGATCAGCGCGTCATCGAGCAGACCGTCTTCACGTGGATGACGTCGGGCGACTTCAGCGTGCCGTTCACGCTGCGCCTCGACCCGCTCTCCACCGTGATGATCCTGGTCATCACCGGCATCGGCTCGCTGATCCACATCTATTCGACCAGCTACATGCACGAGGAGCGCGACGGCGAGTACGCCCGCTACTTCTCGTACCTGAACCTGTTCGTCGCCTTCATGCTCACGCTGGTGCTCGGCGCCAGCTTCCCGATCATGTTCGTCGGCTGGGAGGGGGTGGGCCTCTGCTCCTACCTGCTCATCGGCTTCTGGTTCACCAAGAAGTCCGCCACCGACGCCGGCAAGAAGGCGTTCATCGTCAACCGCATCGGCGACTTCGCGTTCATCCTCGGGATGTTCGGCGCCTTCGTCACCTTCGGCACCCTCGACTTCACGGCCATCGCCCAGAAGGTCGCGTCGATGCCGGTCGAGGTGACCTGGGGCGTGCTGTCGATCACGACGCTGCTGTTCTTCATCGGCGCCACCGGCAAGTCCGCGCAGATTCCGCTGTACGTGTGGCTGCCCGACGCCATGGAGGGCCCGACCCCGGTCTCGGCCCTCATCCACGCGGCCACGATGGTCACCGCCGGCGTGTACATGATCGGCCGCAACGCCGAGTTGTTCGCGCACGCGCCGCACACCATGCAGGTGGTGGCGGTGATCGGCGCGCTCACCGCCCTGATGGCCGGCACCATCGGCCTCGTGCAGAACGACATCAAGCGCGTGCTCGCGTACTCCACCGTGTCGCAGCTGGGGTACATGTTCCTGGCGATGGGCGTCGGCGCGTACTCGGCCGGCGTGTTCCACCTCTACACGCACGCGTTCTTCAAGGCCCTCATGTTCCTCGGCTCCGGCTCCGTCATCCACGCGATGGCCGGCGAGCAGGACATGCGGAAGATGGGCGGCCTCAAGAAGTACATGCCGGTCACCTACTGGACGTTCGTGATCGGCGCGGCCGCCATCGCCGGCGTGCCTGGCCTGGCCGGGTTCTTCAGCAAGGACGAGATCCTCTTCCAGACCTACTACACGGGCCACACCGGCCTGTGGGCGATCGGCGCCCTCACGGGCCTGCTGACGGCCTGCTACATGTTCCGCCTCATCTTCATGACGTTCCATGGCAAGGAACGGTTCGAGGTGGCCGCGCATGGGCACGACGCGCACGGCCACGCCGCGCCTGCGCACGGCCACGATGCGCACGCCGCGCACGACGACCATGACCACGGTCACGGCCACGGGCACCACGGCGCGCCGCACGAGTCGCCGTGGGCGATGGCCGGCCCGCTGGTGCTGCTCGCGCTCGGCTCGGTGGCCGCCGGCTACGTCGGCGTGCCGCACGCGCTCGGCGGCAGCAACGCCATCGAGGGCTTCCTGCACCCCGCGTTCCACCCGGCGCCCGCGGTGCACGGCCCGGCCGTGGCGGGTGGCGACCACGCGGCCCCGGCGGGCGACCACGCCATGCCGGCCATGGACCACGCCGCACCCACCGAAGCCCATGCGGCCCCGGCAGGCGGGCACGATGCGCCGGCCAGTGAGCACGGCGCGGCGGCGGGTCACGACGACCCGAAGAAGACGCAGACCGAACTCACGCTGATGGGCGTGTCGACCGTGCTGGCCTTCGTCGGCATCGGCCTGGCGGCGTTCTTCTTCCTGCAGCGCCCCGAGGCGGCCGACGGCGCGGCGCGCAGTCTGGCGCCGCTGCACAAACTCCTCTACAACAAGTACTACGTGGACGAGATCTACGACGCGGCGATCGTGCACCCGCTGCGTGATGGGTCTTCCTCCGTGCTCTGGAAGACGGTCGACGCCAGGATCATCGACGGCGCCGTCAACGGCACGGGTCATCTGGTGCGCGAGTCGGCCGGCGCCCTGCGCTTGTTGCAGACCGGCTCGGTGCGCGTCTACGCGGCGTCCCTCTTCACGGGCGCGCTGCTGGTCCTGGGGTACTTCCTCGCGCGATGACCTTCCCGCTCCTCACCCTCACCGTCTTCGCGCCGCTCATCGGCGCGCTCTTCCTGCTCGCGCTGCCCAACAAGGACGGCGAGCAGAACGGCTTCGTCCGCAACGTCGCGCTCGCCATCTCGCTGGTGGTGTTCGTGCTGACGCTGGCCGTCTGGCGCGCCTTCGACCCGGCGTCGGCCGACTTCCAGCTCGTCGAGCGGGTGCCGTGGATCCCGGCCTTCGGCATCGACTACCACCTCGGGGTGGACGGCATCAGCCTGTGGCTGGTCGTCCTGACCGGGTTCCTCACGCCGCTGGCGCTGCTGTCCTCGTGGCACGGCGTGGAGAAGAAGGTCAAGGAGTTCTCCTTCTTCATCCTGGCGCTCGAGACCGGCATGCTCGGCGTGTTCCTGTCGCTCGACCTGTTCCTCTTCTACATCTTCTGGGACGCGATGCTCATCCCGATGTACTTCCTCATCGGGATCTGGGGCTACGACCAGCGGGTGTACGCGGCGGTCAAGTTCATCCTGTACACGATGGCGGGCAGCGTGCTGATGCTCATCGCCATCATCGGGCTCGCCGTCATCCACGCGCAGGCGACCGGGCAGTACAGCTTCAACGTGCTGCAGCTCTACCAGCTCTCGCTCGACCCGCGGACACAGCTCTGGTTCTTCCTCGCGTTCGCGCTCGCCTTCGCGATCAAGGTGCCGCTGTTCCCGTTCCACACCTGGCTGCCCGATGCGCACGTGCAGGCGCCGACGGCGGGGTCGGTCATCCTGGCCGGCGTGCTCCTGAAGATGGGCACCTACGGGCTCATCCGCTTCGCCTTCCCGCTGTTCCCGGACGCGGCGCTGCAGGTCGCGCCGTACATCGGCACGCTGGCGGTGATCGGCATCGTCTACGGCGCGCTGGTGGCGATGGTGCAGCCCGACATGAAGAAGCTGGTGGCCTACTCGTCGGTGAGCCACATGGGCGTGATCGTGCTCGGCATCAGCGCCGCCAACGTCCAGGGCATGCAGGGCGCCATCTACCAGATGCTCAACCACGGCATCAGCACCGGCGGCCTGTTCCTCATCGTCGGCATGCTCTCGGACCGGCGGCACACGCGCCAGATCGCCGAGTACGGCGGCCTGAAGCACGTCACGCCGAAGCTGGTGGCTGCGTTCCTCATCGTCACGCTGTCGTCGATCGGCATGCCTGGCCTGAACGGCTTCATCGGCGAGTTCCTGTCGCTGCTCGGCGGGTATCGCTGGCGCCCGGGGCTGGCCGCCGTGGCCACCACCGGCGTCATCCTGTCGGCCGTGTACATGCTCTGGATGTTCCAGCGCGTGAACTACGGCCCGGTCACCAACCCGAAGAACAAGCAGCTGCACGATCTCGAGCCGCGTGAGTGGGCCGCCATCGGTCCCATCCTGGTGCTCTGCATCGTGATGGGCGTGTTCCCCAACGTCTTCCTGAACCCGATGGCGCCGGCGGTCGACCGACTGGTGCAGCGCCTGCACGCGCAACGGCCTGCCCTCGCAGAGGCCGTGCCCGTCACCACACCGAGACCTGTCCCGGTGACCGTGTCCCTGACTCCGGAGCAGGCAGCCCGATGATGACCGACCTGCAAGCCATCATGCCGATCCTCATCGTCACGCTCACTGCGATCGTGACGATGGTGGCCGAGTCGTTCCAGCCGAAGGGCGAGAAGGTGCCGCTCGGCGGCCTCGGCCTGATCGGGCTCACGGGCGCCGCGATTGCCTCGATGCTCCTCTGGGGCCGCGACCTCACCGGCTTCGGCGTCATGCGCGCCGACAACTTCGCGCTGTTCCTGAACGTGACGCTGTGCGCGATCGGGCTGCTGACGATCCTCTTCTCGTCGTCGGTGGTCGAGCGCGAGCGCATCCCGGCCGGCGAGTACTTCACGCTCATGCTGTTCGGCATCGTCGGCATGATGCTGATGGCCGGCGCGAGCGACCTGCTGGTGATCTTCCTCGCCCTCGAGGTGATGTCGCTGTCGGTGTACGTGCTGACGGGGATTCGCCGCAACAGCGAGGCCGGCGCCGAGGCGTCGTTCAAGTACTTCATCCTCGGGGCCTTCTCGAGCGCGTTCTTCCTGTACGGCGTCGCCTTCACCTACGGCGTCGTCGGCAGCACCCGCCTCGAGCAGGTGGCCGCGACCCTGGCCAGCCAGGTCAGCGCCCCGAGCGTGATGGTCATCCTGGCGCTCGCGCTGCTCCTCGTCGGCTTCGCGTTCAAGATCTCGGCGGTGCCGTTCCACATGTGGACGCCCGACGCCTACGAGGGCGCGCCGACGCTGGTCACCGGCTTCATGTCGACGGGCGTGAAGGCGGCGGCGTTCGCGGCGTTCATCCGCGTCTTCCTGTCGGCGTTCGAGCCGATGCACGCCGAGTGGGCCCCCATCGTCTCGGCGCTGGCCGTGGCCACCATGGTGCTCGGCACGACCGTCGGCGTGGCGCAGAGCAACGTCAAGCGCATGCTCGCGTACTCGAGCATCGCGCACGGCGGCTACCTGCTCGTGGGCCTCATCGCCGCCAACTCGGTCGGCAAGGCCGGCATGCTCTTCTACCTGGCCTCGTACGGCATCACCAACGTCGCGGCGTTCGGCCTCATGGCGCTCCTGTCCACGGAGGATCATCCGCACGACAACGTGCGTGACTTCGCCGGGCTGTGGCACCGACGTCCGGGCATGGCGGCCGTGATGACGATCTTCCTGCTCTCGCTGGGAGGGTTGCCGCCGACGGCGGGCTTCGTCGCCAAGTGGTATGTGTTCGCCGCGGCCGTGCAGGAGGGCTACTACGCGCTGGCCATCATCGGCGTCCTCACGAGCGTGATCTCGGTCTACTTCTACCTGCGCATCGTGGTGCTGATGTACATGTCCGACGAGGTGGCCGTGGATCCGGCGCCTGTCGTGCCGCGCGGCGCCGTCGCCGGCCTGGCCATCGCCACCCTCGCCATCTTCTATCTCGGCGTGGTGCCCACCCGCGTGATCAACCTCGCGGTGCAGAGCGTCCAGGGACTGTTCTAGCGACGTTTCCGATGCCGCGCGTGCCGGGCGCCCGGCATTCGCGGCATTTTCAGCTTCATCGGCCTCCCGGGAGCCGCCTCATGTCCTCGATCCTCGTCACCGGCGGTGCTGGCTTCATCGGCGCCAACTTCGTCCAGCACTGGCTGGCCGGCCGGCAGGGCCGCGTCGTCAACCTCGACAAGCTGACGTATGCGGGGAACCCCGAGAATCTCGCTCCCCTCGGCGACAGCGCGAGGCACACGCTCGTGCGCGGCGACATCGGCGATCGCGCCCTGATCTCGGAACTCCTGCGCACCCACCAGCCGGTCGCCGTGGTGAACTTCGCGGCCGAAAGCCATGTCGATCGCTCGATCCATGGCCCCGCAGCGTTCGTCGAGACGAACCTGGTGGGGACGTTCGTGCTCATCGACGAGGTCAAGGCCTACTGGTCGTCGCTCGAGGGCGAGGCGCGGGCGGCGTTCCGCTTCCTGCATGTGTCGACCGACGAGGTCTACGGTTCGCTCGGCCCCGAGGACCCTGCGTTCTCCGAGACCACGCCGTACGCGCCCAACAGCCCATACTCCGCGTCCAAGGCCGGGTCGGACCATCTCGTCCGCGCCTACCACCACACCTACGGCCTGCCGACGCTCACGACCAACTGCTCGAACAACTACGGTCCGTACCAGTTCCCCGAGAAGCTGATCCCGCTCATCATCCACAACGCCCTCGCGGGCAAGCCGCTGCCGGTGTACGGGGATGGCAAGAACGTGCGCGACTGGTTGTATGTCGAGGATCACTGCTCGGCGATTGCGCGCGTCCTCGATGTCGGCCGGGTGGGGGAGACCTACAACGTAGGTGGCAACAGCGAGCGGCAGAACATCGCCGTCGTGCACACGGTGTGCGGCATCCTCGACGAACTGGCGCCCCGGGCCGAGGGCCGGTACGCCGACCTGATCACCTACGTGCGTGACCGTCCGGGCCACGATCGCCGGTACGCCATCGACCCGACGAAGATCCGGACCGAACTGGCCTGGGAACCTGCGCACACGTTCGAGGGCGGCATGCGCCAGACGGTGCAGTGGTACCTCGACCACCAGGCCTGGGTCGGGCGTGTCACCAGCGGCGCCTACCGCGAGTGGGTCAGCGAGCACTACGGCAACGACTGAGCCGCGACCGGGTCATCACCACGAACGGCCGCGATGACCGCGGCCACCAGCAGGTCGTCCTCGTCCTCGCTCACCGTCCGCGGGTCGAGGCACACGTCGTCGTCGGCGATGAACGCGACCACCGGGGGAGCGCCCCGACGCAAGGCGGCCGCCAGCGCATCGGCCGACGTCGCCCGGATCCGCACCAGCGTCGTCGGCAGCGTGGCCCCGGGCGTCGTCCCGCCGCCGATGGTCGACAGCCCCGTGCCGACCTCGCAGGGCACGCCGGCAGCCCGCAATCGTTCCACCAGGTCCGAGGCGCGCCGGGCCAGCACCTCGGGCGACATCGCGATCATCCGCATCACGGGAATGGCCTCGTCGGCGCGGCCGCCAACCCAGGCGCGCAGCGTGGCGTCCAGGCCCGCGTAGGTCACCTTGTCGACGCGCACCGCGCGCATCAGCGGATGCGCCTTCACGCGGGCGACGAGATCCGCGCGGCCGACCACCAGCCCGGCCTGCGGACCGCCGAGGAGTTTGTCGCCGCTGAACACGAGGAGATCGGCGCCGTGGCGGATGCTGTCGCGGACGGCGGGCTCGTCCCCAAGCACCGCGCGGGCCTCGGCAGGGAAGGCCTCGACACGACACAGATCGAAGCCGAGCCAGCCGCTGCCCTGATCCTCCACGAGCGGCACGCCGAACCGTCGCGCGATCTCCGACAGCTCGCCCAGGCCGGGCCGGCTCGTGAACCCCTGCATGGTGAAGTTGGACGGGTGCACCCTGAGGATCGCGGCCGTGCGATCGCTGATCGCGGCGGCATAGTCCGAGGCGCGTGTGCGGTTGGTCGTGCCCACCTCGCGCAGCAGTGCCCCCGACCCGCGGAGGATCTCCGGGACGCGGAAGCCGCCGCCGATCTCCACCAGTTCGCCGCGGCTGATGATCACCTCGCGGCCGGCGGCCAGCGCCGCGAGCGCGAGCGTGAGCCCGGCGGCCGTGTTGTTGGTGGCGACGCCGGCCTCTGCACCTGTCGCGTCGGCCAGCAGGGCGTCGAGGTGGCGGTGCCGGCTGCCGCGCGTCCCACCCTCGACGTCGAACTCCAGCGTGCTGTACCCGGCCGCGACCGCGGCCATGGCGTCGAGGGCGGCACGGGCCAGCGGGGCGCGTCCCAGGTTGGTGTGGATGACCACCCCCGTGCCGTTGATGGCTGGCCGCAGCGAGGGCTGCGCGGCGCCCTCGAGCGCGCTCGCCACGTGCTCGAGTATCAGCGCCGCCGCGGCGTCCTTGTCGTCGATCTCGTGCGCCCCGGCACGCAGTCCGGCGCGCAGGTGGGCGACCACCGTGTCGAGGGCCGCGCGGAACGCCCGCGGGCCATGCCGGCGGGCCAGGGCCTGCGCGGCCGGCAGCGCGATCAGGACGTCCATGGCCGGGATCACACGCGCCCCTGACATGGCCGCGATGCTACCATTCCACCCGCGGAGGGCCCGGCCCCCGGGGCATCGCGCCTCCGGGCGCGGCCCGCCCCCGTGCCCGTGACGCATGACCGACACGAACTCCTCACCATCCGCCCGGGCCGATCGTCCCGCACTGCCGGACTACCAGCCGGAAGAGCGGTTCTGGCCGTACGTCGACCTGACCGAGCAGCCGACGCCCGAGGAACTCGCGGCCCTCGATCCCGACCTGCGCACGGCGCTCTTCGGCGCGGCCGACATCCCGTTCTCCTTCACGCTCGTCTTCCCGCGCTTCGGCGGCGACGACTTCGAGGCGGCGGTGGCCCTGGCCAGGGCCTCGGCCGAGTATCGCGAGGTCGGGGCCGGCGAGGCGTTCCGCGTGCGGGCGCGGTTCCATCCCTCGCAGGCGACGCAGCTGCGCGACCTGTTCGCGATCGTCGGACGCTACCCGGGGTGCGAGGTGCTCGTCGACGATCGTCCGGTGCCCTTCGCGCGGGAGCTCTGGCTACCGCTGACCTGGTTCCTGCTGCCGCGCTGACGCGCGGGTGGCGCGCCCGGAAGGTTCGACTCAACCGTGCCCCAGCCGAGCGCCCTCGAACGCGACTTGCAGGCGTTGACCGTGCAACTGAAGAAGGTCGAGGCGGAGTACACGATGTACTTCTCCGGTCGCACCGGACGGCCGCCGCTCGAGAGCCGTGCCGCGCTCGATCGGGCGTTCAGGCGCTTCGACCGGGCCTACTTCGACAGCGCGGTGCTGCGCTTCCAGTTCTCGACGCTGCAGGCCCGCTACTCGACGTTCTGTGATCTCTGGGACCGCGGCGTGCGGGCGCGCGAGGAAGGTCGTGGCGGGCCGTTCGTGCGCCAGGCACCGGCGTCGTCACCCGCGGCACCCGACGTGGTGCATGCCACGCGGCTCGTCGACCCGGTGCAGGAGGCCGACAAGCTGCGCACGCTCTACGAGGCGCTGATGGAGGCGCGGCGCGACGAGGGCCGGGAGGTGGTGCCGTTCCACCGCTTCGCCGACATGGTGCGCGAGCAGGTGCGGACGCTGCGTGAGCGGCATCCCGGCGACCAGGTCTGGTTTCGCGTGACGCGCATCGACGGCCGCGTGAACCTCACGGCGCAAGCCGTGAAGGCGGGGCGCGGCGAGAGTGACGATGAGTAAGCGGAACGGCGCGCGTGAGGCGGAGGTGGGGAGGGTGTCCGTGGGCGGGCGTGTCGCCGCCCACGGGTCCTGCGGCGCGAACCTAGCCGACCTTCGTGACGTTGCCGGCCTGCGGTCCCTTGGGACCGTCGACGATCTCGAACTCGACCGGCTGGCCTTCCTCGAGCGTGCGGAAGCCGGCGCCCTGGATGGCAGAGAAGTGGACGAACACGTCACTTCCCGATTCGCGCTCGATGAACCCGTAGCCCTTGGCGTTGTTGAACCACTTGACCTTGCCCGTGATGCGTTCCATGGTGCTGACCTGCCTTGCTTCGCCGCCGGCGGACCGGCAGAAGGTACGCTCGGCCGCCAAGGGCCCAGGCGTACGGTTACACCGGAAACCTTCAACTTTCGCTCATCTGGCTGTCCGGCGCCGGCAAGGATAGCGACGCCTGCTCAGCAGTGTCAAGCCACGTAAACCCCTACTTTCCTACCCTATGCCTTCGTACGCCCTGATCAGTGTGTCCGACAAGACCGGCCTGGCGCCCTTCGCGCGCGGGCTGGCGGACCTCGGCTTCCACCTTCTGTCCACTGGCGGCACGGCCAAGGCGCTCGAAGCCGAGGGCCTCCCCGTCAGCCAGGTGTCGGAAGTCACCGGCTTTCCGGAGATGCTCGACGGGCGCGTCAAGACGCTCCACCCGCGCGTGCATGGCGGCATCCTCGCGCGTCGAGACAAGCCAGACCATCTCGCCTCACTCGCCGAGCACGGCATCCCGCTCATCGATCTCGTGGTGGTGAACCTCTATCCGTTCGCGAAGGCCGCCGCCGATCCGTCGACGCCCGTCCCCGGCCTGATCGAGCAGATCGACATCGGTGGCCCCGGCATGGTCCGCGCCGCAGCCAAGAACTTCCGCGACGTGCTGGTGCTGGTCGATCCTGCCGACTATCCGCGCGTCCTCGAGGCCCTCGCCGCCGGCACGGTCCCGCAGGCCATGCGCTTCGAACTGGCGCGCAAGGCGTTCGCGCACACCGGCGCCTACGACCAGATGATTGCGTCAGAACTTGCGCACGTGACGATGGACGAGACAGGTGGCGCGCGCGTGCCTGCGGGTGAGCGCGAGGCCTTCCCCGAGGCCGTCACCCGCTCGCTGTCGCGCATCCGCACGCTGCGCTACGGCGAGAACCCGCACCAGCCAGCGGCCTGGTACGCCGACGGCCCGACGGGCTTCGGGCGCGTGACGATCCACCAGGGCAAGGAACTGAGCTTCACCAACCTGCTCGACCTCGATGCCGCCGCCCGCATCGTCCTCGAGTTCTCCGAGCCCGCCGCCAGTGTCATCAAGCACACCAACCCGTGCGGCGTCGCCACGGGCGCCGACGCGGCCGATGCCTACGTGCGGGCCCGCGAGGCCGATCCGCTGTCGGCCTTCGGCGGCATCATCGGGCTGAACCGCCCGCTCGACGTCGCCACCGCCGAGGCCATCGTGACCACCTTCATCGAGGCGGTCGTCGCGCCCGCCGTCGACCCTGCCGCGCTGGCCGTGCTCGGCAAGAAGGCGAACCTGCGCGTGGTCACGGCCGACTTCGCGGCGCTCGCGTCGGCCGATGCGCTGGAGTGGCGATCGATTCTGGGCGCGACGCTCGTGCAGCAGCGCGACCGCGTCATCGAAGCGAGCCAGCCGTGGTCGCCGGCGACCGAGGGCCTGAAGGTCGTCACCAAGCGGCAGCCGACGGCCCAGGAGTGGCAGGCGCTGCGCTTTGCCTGGCGCGTCTGCGCTCACGTGAAGTCGAACACGATCCTGTTCGCGTCCGCGGATCGGACGCTCGGCGTGGGGGCCGGGCAGATGAGCCGTGTCGACTCGGTGAAGGTCGCGATGATGAAGGCGGGCGAGGGCAACCTGCAGGGATCGGTCGTCGCCTCGGACGCGTTCTTCCCCTTCCGCGACGGCCTGGACGCCATCGCCGCCGCCGGCGCCACGGCGGTCGTGCAGCCCGGTGGATCGGTGCGCGACGAAGAGGTGATTGCGGCTGCCGACGAGCACGGCATCGCGATGGTGTTCACCGGCCGGCGGCACTTCCGGCACTAGCGATCACAGAGGTAGGGCGGCGTGTCCCCACGCCGCCGTTGGTTCGGAACGATCTGATGGACAGCGGCGCGGTCGGAGACCGCGCCCTACCCGATTCGCGCCAGCAGCTCGTCGCGCGTGACGGCGACGGCGCCGAAGCGGCTCACCGCCACGCCGGCGGCGGCCGTGGCCAGTTGCGCGGCCTCCAGCAGCGTGGCACCCGAGGCCAGAGCCACGGCGATCGTGGCGATCACCGTGTCGCCCGCGCCGGTCACGTCGGACACCTCGAGCGCGGTCGCGGCGAAGTTGGTCTCGACCGCCGGCTCGACGCTGCCGTCGAGCACCCACATCCCGTGCTCGCCGCGGGTGACCACCACCGACTCGCACTGCAGCGTCGCCTTCAGTCGTCGCGCGACGTCGCGCGCGTCGGCATCCGACCGGATGCGCGCGTGCGTGGCCGTCTCGGCCTCGACCTGGTTCGGCGTGACGAGCGTGACGCCCCGGTACAACTCCAGGTGCGGGATCTTGGGGTCCACGAGGACGCCGACGCCGCGGTCGCGCGCGACGGCGAGCACGCGAGCCATCACGGCCGGGGTGATCACGCCCTTCAGGTAGTCGGAGACCAGGATCACGTCGGCCTCGCCGGCGCACGCGGCGAGGCGGTGGCCGAGGACCGCCGCGATGCCCTCGCTCACGTCGGCCTCGCTCTCGAAGTCGACGCGTGCCACCTGCTGCTGGCGCTGGGTCACGATGCGCAGCTTGCGGGTGGTGGGGCGGGTCGGATCGACGACGAGCGCCTCGCTGTCGACTCCGCCACGATCGAGCCCTGCCCGCAGGTGTGCCGCCGCCTCATCGTCGCCGACCACGCCGACCAGGTGCACCGTCGCGCCGAGCGCGGCCAGGTTCATGGCGACGTTGGCCGCGCCGCCAGGCCGGTACTCGTCGCGCGCGTACTCGACGATCGGCACCGGCGCCTCGGGCGACAGGCGCTGCACCCGGCCGAAGAGGAAGTGGTCCACCATGACGTCCCCGACGACGAGGACGCGGCGACCCGGGAAGCTGTCGACGAGTGAGCGCACGCGGGCGTGACTCAGAGGTGCCGTGTGATGGACTCCGGGCGCTCGGCCGCGAACGGCAGCGTGAGCACCACGAGGAGGAGCATCAGGAACTCGGAGTCGCCGAAGTTGTACTCGAACAACCCGGCGCCGAGCATGGCGGCCAGCGAGGCGAGCGCGCCGGCGGCGAGTGCGCGCGTCGCGCCCGTGCGGCGCGAGACGCGGCGATAGAGGTCGCGTGCCACGACCGCCACGAACCACAGCCACACGATGAGGGCGGGCAGGCCGCGCTCGGCTGCGATCTGCATCGGCACGTTGTGCAGGTGCACGTTGAGAGGCTGAACCGACTCCGGGACGCGGTACTGGTGGTAGACCGCCTTGACCTGATCGGGGCCGACGCCCGTCAGCGGGTGATCCTCGACCATCGCCGCGCCGGACTTCAGCATGGCGAAGCGGTCGCGGTTGGTGGGGTCCTTGAGGTCGAAGATCGAGTAGACGCGGTCGGTGACGCTGGCGGGGGCCAGCACCACGGCGAGCGCCAGGCCCAGCGGCACCACGGCCACCAGGCGTCGGTCGCGGAGCGCGAGCAGCACCGCCATGCCGACGCACACCCCCACCCACGCACTGCGGGTGAAGGTCAGGCCCAGGGCGACGAGCACCGCGGGCAGCACCAGCAGCGGCCACACGCGATCGCGACTCCCGTACAGCAGGCGCGCGGCGGCGACGCAGGCCACCAGCATCAGCGAGCCCGAGTACGTCATGTAGTGCGTGAGGGTACCCTGCGGGCGACGTCCGAGGTTGTCGAAGTGCAGGAAGCCGTACTGGAACAGCCCCACGAGGGCGCTGGCGGCGCCGACGGCGATGATCACTGATGCGAACAGGTGCGCCCGGTGTCCGCGGGCGAGCCGGTACACCAGCGGGACGATCAGGAACAGCACCAGTTGCTTGGAGTCGACCAGGCTGAGGCCAGGGTCCACCGAGGCGGTGGTGGAGATCAGCGTCACCGCGGCGTATGCCGCCAGCGGCCAGAAGAACGCGGGCACTTCCAGTTGCTCCTCGCGGAGCACCAGCAGCGCGCCCCAGCAGAGGAGCGTGAGGGCCAGCAGCACGCCCGACGCCGCGACCGAGAGCTGCAGCGCCGCGACGAAGCACAAGAGCACCGACAACGAGAGTGTCTCGAGTCGGTCCATCCGTGCGGTTCGCAGTGCCGGCGCGGTCACGTCGTGCTCGACATCCTTCTCAGTCGGCTCGGTCCGGCGCCGCGGGCGCGAGCGCCCGTTCGGCGGCCTCGGCGACCGCGTCAACGGTGATGTGCGTCAGGCACCGGAAATCTCCCGGGGCGCAGACACGTTGTTCGCACGGTCGACAGGGCAAGTGCCCGACATCGACGGCCGCGCTGAAGAGTTGCGGGTCTCGCCACGGTGCGGATCGCACCGGCAGCGTCGGCCCGTACAGTCCCACGATGGGCGTCCTGGTGGTGGCAGCCACGTGCAGGGGCCCGCTGTCCCCGCCGATGTAGAGCGCCGCCCGGCCAATCAGGGCGTGCAACTCGTCCAACGACATGTCGCCACAGGTCCGCACGACCTCCGGCGAGGCAGGCCGGCGCTCCTGCACCAGACGGACCACGTCGGCGGCCGCAGCCGCTTCCGACGGTCCGGATGTCAGGATGATACGACGTTTGGGGGCTGACAAGGTCAGCCGAAGGACCAGTTCGGCAAAAGACGCGAGCGGCCACCGGCGAAAGGCGTTCCCCGCGCTCACGTGCATGACGATGAGCTGGTCGTCCGCCGTCAGGCCTTCTCCGGCCATCCATGAGGCGACCGTGGTGTCTGCCCCGGGGGCATGCACCATGGTCACCGGGTCGGTGTCGGGCGCGGGCGGCGGCAGGTCGGGCAGCAGGGCCGGCAGGATGTCCCACTGGTTCTCGACCGAGTGCCGGGCCCGGATCTCCCGAGGGCGCGGCACCACGTCCGTGTACATCCAGTGACGCCCCTGCACGTCGAAGCCGATGCGGCGCGGCGCCCGACTGAGCCACGTGAGGAGCGAGGCCCGGGGCCCGCCGTGGAGGTCCAGCACCACGTCGTAGCGCTGCCGGCGGAGCTGGCGACCGAGGGCCCAGTCGTCGCGGAGGCGGCGCCACCCGCGGCTCCGCGGTGCCAGGATCACCTCGTCCAGGCCGGGATGATGCCGGACCACCGGCGCTGCAGCCGGCTCGATCAGGTAGGTCAGGTGGGCGCCCGGCAGCGCACGGCGGACGGCGCCGATCACGGGCGTGGTGAACACCACGTCGCCGATGAGGCGCAACCGCACGAGAAGCACGCGCACGGCCGCGACTATAAACCCTGGGCGATAATCCCTCCATGCTCGCCATCACCCTGCTGGCCCTGACGCTGGCGGTCCAGCCCGGATCCGCGTCCGCGCCTGCGCCGCGCCCTTCGGCCCGCGCCGAGGCCTACCAGGCCTTTCTCGAGGCTCGCCGGCTCGAGGTCGCAGGTGATGCTGCCGGAGCCATCGCGGCCCTCGAGAAGGCCGCGACCCTGGATGCCTCGCCGGGCATCCTCACCGAACTCGCGCAGCTCTACGCGCGCAACGACCGTGTAGACGACGCCCGCCGGGCGGCAGAACGGGCGGTGGCCCTCGACGCCGACAACGCCGACGCCCACTGGATGCTCGGCATGCTCGCCGTGCCGGCGTCCGTGATGCAGGGCGACACGGCCGCGCCGCGCGACCGCGGCGCCATCACCACCGCCATCGGGCACCTCGAGAAGGCTGCCGCGGGGCGGGGGTACGACCTCAACGTGCCCGTGGTCCTGGGGCGTCTGTACCTCCAGGTGGATCGCCCTGCCGACGCCGCGCGCGTCCTCCGGGCGACCTGGGAACGCGAGAACGGCGCCATCGAGGCCGGCCTGCTCCTCGCTCAGGCGCTCGAGCGCACCGGGGAACTCGACGAGGGGCTGCGCGTGCTCGGCGAGGTGCTCGAGGTGGAGCCGCGGTTCTTCCGCGCCCGGTTGCAGCAGGCCGAGATGCTCGAGCGGGCACGGCGGTGGCGCGAAGCCGCCGACGCGTACGGGCTGGCCGCGCAGGAGAACCCGTCGGCCGTGGAACTGCGGTTGCGGCAGGCGACGGCGCTGCTCGGCGCCGACCAGCCGGCGGCGGCCCGCACCGTGCTCGAGCAGGTGATCGAGGCGCGTCCCACGGACCTGCAGGCGCGCTACCTGCTCGCCCAGACGCAGCGCGAGCTCGGCGATGCCGCGGCTGCCGAGCAGACCGCGCGGGCGTTGATGGCCATCGCCCCGGCCGACGTGCGCGGGCCCGTGATCCTCTCGCAGGTGTACGCCGATCGCGGCGAATACGCGAAGGTGGTCGAGGTGCTCACGCCGGTGGTCGAGAAGGGGGCGGTGGGCAATCCGCAGTCGGCGCTCGGCGTGACCATGCGGCTGGCCAGCGCGCACATGGCCCTCGGGCAGCAGGAGGCGGCCATCGCCATGCTCGAACGCGCCAGGGCGGCGCGTCCCGACGCGATGATCGACGCCTACCTGCTGCAGACGCTGGTGATGGGGCGTCGCTTCGATCGCGCCATCGCACTCGGCACCGAGATTCGCAAGGCCCGGCCCGGCGACCTGCAGGTGGGACGCCTGCTGGCTCAGGCCTACATCGGCGCCAAGCAGCCCGACCAGGCCGTGGCCATTCTCGAGGCGGAGCGCGCGCAGCGGCCCGACGATCCGTCCGTCACGCTGGCGCTCGCCACCACCCTCGCCGATGCGGGACGCGAATCACAGGCGATGGCGCTCCTCGACCAGGCCGAGTCTGCCTTCGGCACGCAGGTCATCTACTGGTTCCAGCGCGGCGCGATCCTCGAGCGGTTCGGCAAGCGTGCCGACGCCAAGGTCGCCTTCCGGAAGGCGCTGACGGTGGAGCCCGACCATGCCCCCACCTTGAACTACCTCGGCTACATGCTCGTGGAAGACGGCGGGCCGATGGATGAGGCGATTGCCCTCATCCGGCGCGCCCTCGAGGCGGACGCGGAGAACGGCTCGTACCTCGACAGCCTCGGCTGGGCCTACTTCAAGCAGGGCAAGCTGCCGGAAGCGCGGACGCATCTGGAGCGCGCGGCGGGCCTGTCGCGCACCAACTCCGTGATTCAGGATCACCTGGGCGACGTCCTCCTCGCCCTCGACGACAGGGCCGGGGCCGTGGCCGCGTGGGAGCGGGCCCTGGCCGGCGATGGGGAATCCATCGATCCCGCCGCCATCAAGGCCAAGATCGCCCGTGCGCGCAAGCCGTAAGGTCCTGGCCGCAGCAGTGCTGCTGCTCGGCCTGGTCGGGTGCGCCCCGAAGGTGCTGGTCGTCACGCCGGCGGGGGCCGGGACGGCCATGCCCGACCTGAAGGCGGCGCAGGCGATGGTCGACGCGGCCTGCACGGAACCCGTGGCCCTGACCGCGGACCTGCGACTGTCGGGCCGCATCGAGGGCGACCGCGTGCGGGGCACGCTGCAGGTCGGCGTGTCGGTCGACTCGGTCCGCCTCGAGGGCCTGGCGCCGTTCGGTGCGCCGGTGTTCGTGCTGGCAGGCCGCCCTGGGCAGGCCATCCTCCTGTTGCCGCGGGACCCGGCCGTGGCGCGGGGGGCGTCGCCAGCCGACCTGCTCGACGCCGTCGTCGGTGTGCCATTCGGCCCGGCGGACCTCCGGGCGCTCATCGCCGGCTGCGGATTCGCCGGGCGCACGGCTCGCGAGGCCGCAACATTTCCCGGCGGTTGGACGCGGGTCGCGGTCGAGGGCCCGCGCGTGATCTGGCTGCGGGCCGGAACCGGGGGCCGTCCCGTCGTCGTGGCGGCTTCCGACGGCACGTGGGAGGTGAGTTACACCCGCGCGGACGCCGGCTGGCCCACGGCCTTCCGGGTGCGCCGCGTCGCACAAGGACCCGACGGCACCGACGCGGCCTTCGCCGTCGATGCCCCCGAGGCGCTCGAGGCATTGCCTGCGGGCGCGCTCGACGTCGCCATCCCGGCGGCGGCCCGCGAAGTCACCGTCGCTGACCTGAGGAACTCGCGTGCCCTCCGTGAGCGCTGAGCCGGCCTGGGCGACCCTGGCGCCCGCCAAGATCAACCTGGACCTCCGCATGCGAGGGCTGCGGGCCGACGGCTATCACCTGCTGTCCACGGCGCTGCAATCGATCGGGCTGGCCGACCGGCTCGTCCTGCGGCGACGTCCTGGGGCGTTCAGCCTCGTCTGCGACGTGGGGGGCGTGCCAGTCGACCAGCGGAACCTCGCCTGGAAGGGCGCGGCGGCCATGGCGGCGGCGCTGGACTGGTCCCTCGATGGCTTCGAACTGCTGCTGGAGAAACGCGTGCCCGCCGAAGCCGGACTGGGCGGCGGCAGTGCCGATGCCGTCGCGGCGGCACGGCTGGTGGCGGCCGCGTCGGGGCGTGACCTGACCGCGGAGTTCCTGGCCGAGGTGGTGCGCCCCCTCGGTGCCGATGTCGCGTTCTTCGCCTGGGGCGGCGCCATGCGCGGCGAGGGAATCGGCGATCGCCTCACGGATCTGCCGGATCCGGAGCCGGGCCTGGTGCTGCTGGTGCGGCCGTCGTTCGGCGTCTCCACCCGCGAGGCCTATGCCTGGTACGACGCCGACCAGGTGGAAGGGGCGGGAGGCGACGCCTCGGCCAACGACCTGGAAGGCCCGGTGGCCAGGCGGCATCCCGCAATTGCCGCCATCGTCGGCCGGCTGCAGGCGGGCGGCGCCCGAATCGCGGCGATGTCGGGCAGCGGGTCGGCCTGCTTCGGGGTATTCGCGCCCGAGGCCGACGTATCGGCACTGGAGCGCGGCTGGCCAGCCGGCACACGCACCTGGCGGACGCACCTGCTGTCGCGCGCGGCCTACCGCGACGCCACACGGTGCGTGGCCGTGCCCTGACCGTCGCGTTTTGCCCTTCCTGCCCGGTTCGTGTAGGCTATCGGTTTGCGCACCTCGGCGGGCACGTGGCCGGGGAACGCCCGGCGCGTGTTTGGCCGACACTGGGGCGTCGCCAAGCGGTAAGGCACGGGACTTTGAATCCCGCATTCGAAGGTTCGAATCCTTCCGCCCCAGCCAATTCCCGCGGGGAATTGTCCGGCCGGAAGGCTTCTGGAGGACGGGGGCGACTCCGTCCGATGCGGCGGCACGACCCGGGGCAGGCGCCCGGGGCTGGTCGGGACGAAACGCAGGCAGCAGGACTTCGACGGACGGCGATGGCGCGATCGAACTTGAAGGTGTTCTCGGGAAGTGCCCACCCACAGCTCGCGCAGGAGATCGCCGAGTTCCTGTGCGTGGCGCCGGGGCAGGCCCGCCTGCAGCGGTTCCCCGACACCGAGGTCTCGTTCCAGATCGACGAGAACATCCGCGGCACGGACGTCTTCATCGTGCAGCCGACGTCGCGTCCGGTCGACGCGAACATCATGGAGTTGTGCGTGATGATCGACGCGTTCCGACGGTCGTCGGCGTCGCGCATCACGGCGGTGATTCCGTACTACGGGTACGCCCGGCAGGACCGCAAGGACAAGCCCCGCGTGCCGATCTCGGCCAAGCTGGTGGCCAACCTGCTCAGCGCCGCCGGGGCCAACCGCATCCTGACGATGGACCTGCACAAGGCCCAGATTCAGGGGTTCTTCGACATCCCGGTGGATCACCTGTTCGCCGCGCCGGTCATCATCGACTACCTGGCGCGTCAGAAGTTCCCGAACGTCACGGTGGTCTCCCCGGATGCGGGTGGTGCCGAACGGGCGCGCGCCTATGCCAAGCGCATCGGCGCCGACCTGGCCATCATCGACAAGCGCCGCAGCTCGGAGACGGGCGCCGCCGAGGTGATGAACGTGATTGGCGACGTCCGCGGCCGCACGTGCGTGCTGCAGGACGACATCATCGACACGGCCGGCACGATCGTGAAGGCCGCGCAGGCGCTGAAGGCCAACGGTGCCGAGCACATCATCGCGTGCGCCGTGCATGGTGTGTTGTCGGGGCCGGCGATCGAGCGGATCGAGCAGTCGCCGATCGAGAAGCTGGTGGTGACCAACACGATCCCGCAGAGCGAGGCGTGCGCCTCGTCGCGCAAGATCGAGTGCCTGTCGGTGGCCCGGCTGCTCGGGCAGGCCATCCGCAGCATCCACGAGGAGACCTCGGTGTCCTCGTTGTTCGTGTAGCAGTTCCACCAATGGTAGGTCCGCCTTCGCCGCTGTGCGGCTTCGGCGGGACTGAGAGTAGGAGACAGAGATGGATACGACCCTGCAAGCCGTCGTGCGCGAGTCGCGCGGCAAGAACGAAGCCCGCCGCCTCCGCGTCACCGGCCAGATTCCCGCCGTCGTCTACGGCGGCAGCCAGCCGCCGCAGGCGGTGGCCGTCAGCCCGAAGGAACTCTCGCGGCTCCTGCACTCGGAGGCCGGCCTCAACACCCTCATCGACCTCGCGCTCGAGGGCACGACGACCAAGGTCATCGTGAAGGACTTCCTGCTGCAGCCGGTGACCCAGCAGTTGATGCACGCGGACTTCTACCGTGTGAACCTCGACAAGAAGGTCCAGGTCAAGGTGTCGGTCCGCCTGCACGGCGAGCCGAAGGGCGTGAAGATCCAGGGGGGCGTGCTCGACTTCGTCCACCGCGAGATCGAGATCGAGAGCCTGCCGGCCGAGATCCCCGAGCACATCGACATCGACGTGACGGGCCTGATGATGGGCGACGGCGTGTACGTGCGCGATGTCGCGTCGGGCCAGAAGTGGACCTCCGTCAGCCCCGTGGACATGCTGCTGGTGCACGTGGTCGGCGCCCGCACGGGCAGCGACGACACGGCGGGAGCCGCCACGGCCGAGCCCGAGGTCGCCAAGAAGGGCAAGACCGACAAGGAGAAGTGAAGCTCGTCGTCGGTCTCGGCAATCCCGGCCCGAAGTACCGGGACACCCTGCACAACGTCGGCTTCATGACGATGGACGTGCTGGCGGCTCGGCATGGGGCGGCGTTCGAGAGCGCCCCGGCCGATGCGCTGACGGCACGGGTGCGGGGGGCTGGCGGCGGATGGCTGCTGGTCAAGCCGCTCACGTTCATGAACCGCAGTGGCGCCGCTGTCGGCGACCTGCTGCGGTTCTACAAGATTCCCGTCGAGGACCTGCTCGTGGTCGTCGACGAGGTGGCCTTGCCGGCAGGGCATCTGCGGGCGAGGCCGTCGGGATCGGCCGGGGGCCACAACGGCCTCAAGTCGATCATCGGCGTGCTCGGCACGGAGCAGTTTTCACGGCTCCGCATCGGGGTCGGGCGCGGGGATCCGCGTCGCGATCTCGCCGATCACGTCCTGTCGATGATTCCGCCGGACCTCCGTCCGGCCATCGACGAGGCGGTCGTGAGGGCCGCCGACGCCGTCGAGTGCTTCGCACGCGACGGCATCGAGAAGACCATGCAGGTCTTCAACGCGTCACCGCAGGTGTGACGTGTCCTCCTTGCCCGCCGGAGCCCGGCTCGCGCAGCGAGCCTGATGGGCGAAGGTGGGACGTTCAGGCCAGAAGGAGGCCGAATGGCAGCACAGAAGCAGTACGAACTCGTTTACATCGCCTCGCCCGAGGCGACCGAGGAGCAGCTCACCGAGCTGCAGTCCCTGGTCGAGGGCATCGTCACCAAGGCGAACGGCACCATCGACAAGGCGGACGTCTGGGGCCGCCGGCGCCTCGCGTACCAGATCGGGCGCCACAAGGAAGGGCACTACGTCGTCCTCCTCTTCAGCGCCGCGGGCGAGTCCGTCAAGGAACTCGATCGCCGACTGAAGGTCAACGACACGATCATCCGCCACCTCATCGTCCGTGTGGACGAGGAGCTCCAGAAGGCCGCCCGTGCCAAGGCGCGTCGCGACGCGGAGACCCGTCGTCGCCGCGTGGCGCGCGGACTCCCCCCGGAGCCCACGCCCGAGGAACTGATGGCCAAGCAGGCGGCACTCGAGAACCAGGACGACGCGGAGGTCTAGATGAGCACCGACAACCCGATGCAGGGCGATGATCGCGGCGGCCGTGGCGGCCGCAGTGGCGGGCCGCGCGGCGAGCGCAGCGGCGGCGGTGGCGGCGGGCGTCGCGGCGGTTTCCGTCGCAAGCGCGTCTGCAAGTTCCGCACGGAGAAGATCGATTACGTCGACTACAAGGACGTGCGTCTTCTCTCCCAGTTCGTTCCCGAGCGCGGCAAGATCCAGCCGCGCCGCCTGACCGGCACGAGCGCCAAGTACCAGCGCAAGCTGCAGGTCGCCATCAAGCGGGCGCGCTTCCTGGCGCTGCTCCCCTACGCGACGGACTGAGGAGCCAGACGATGATCGAAGTGATCCTGAAGGAACACGTCGAGCACCTCGGTGAGCGTGGCGACGTGGTGAGGGTGGCCCCGGGCTACGCGCGCAACTACCTGTTGCCGCGCAAGCTCGCCCTGGCGGTCACGGCGGGCAACAAGAAGCAGATCGAGCACGAGAAGAAGGTGGCGGCGGCCCGGCAGGCCGAGGAGCGCGCGGTGGCCCAGGCCCTCGCGACGCGCTTCGCGCAGACCGAGATCACGCTCACCCGTCGTGCCGGCGAGAACCAGCAGCTGTTCGGCTCGGTCACCTCGGCCGACATCGCCGAGGCGCTCGCAGCCCAGGGCTTCGAGGTGGATCGCCGCAAGATCCAGCTCCCCGACGCCATCAAGGCCGTTGGTGAGTACGCCGTGCCGGTCAAGCTCCATCGCGACGTCACCGCGCAGGTGAAGGTGCACGTCGCCGCCGAGGGCGGCGCCGACGCGCCCGCCGCAGGCGCCTAGTCGCCCTGCAGCCTCAGGGCTGCAGGACCGACACAGACGGCCCGTCACCCCCGTGGCGGGCCGTTTGTCGTCTGTGGCCGCGGGCCGGCCCGGCCGTCGCGAGAATCGGGTAGCCTTGTAGCCCGCTGCCCGTAGCCCTGCCCTACCCATGAACGAACGTACGCTGCCCCACAACCTGGACGCGGAGCGCTCCGTGCTCGGCGCCATCCTCCTGCGCAACGACGCGATCAACGCGGCCGTCGAGGTGGTGCTGCCCGAGGACTTCTACCGGGAGGCGCACCAGGTGCTGCTGGAGCACATGATCCAGCTGAGCGAGAAGGGCGCCGCGATCGACCTCGTGACGCTCTCGGAGTCGCTCGGGCGCAAGGACGAGCTCGAGAAGATCGGCGGGCCGGCCTACATCTCGCGCCTCGTCGACGGCGTGCCGCGCACCACCAACGTCGAGTACTACGCGCAGATCGTCAAGGAGAAGTCGACGCTGCGCCGGCTCATCAGCGAGGCCGGCAAGATCGCCTCCGACGCCTACGATGCCGACCGCGACGCGAGCGAGATCCTCGACGAGGCCGAGCGGGGCATCTTCAGCATCGCCGACGCGCGCATCGGCCAGGGGTTTCGCCCGCTGTCCAAGCTGGTCGACAGCGCGCTCGACACGGTCGAGAAGCTGCAGCAGTTCAAGAGCCTGGTCACCGGCGTGCCGACCGGCTTCTACGACCTCGATCGCAAGACGTCGGGCATGCAGCCGACCGACCTCGTGATCATCGCGGCGCGGCCCTCGATGGGCAAGACGTCCTTCGTCATCAACATGGCGCAGAACGCCGCCCTCGAGCATGGCAAGGTCGTCGGCGTGTTCAGCCTCGAGATGTCGGCCGAGCAGCTGTTCATGCGCATGCTCACCTCCGAGGCGCGCGTCGACTCGCAGCGGCTCCGCCAGGGCATGCTGCTCGAGCGCGACCTGCCCGCCATCGCCCAGGCCGCCGAGAAGCTGTCGATGGCCAGGATCTTCATCGACGACACGGCCTCCATCGGCGTCCTCGAGATGCGCGCCAAGGCCCGCCGGCTCAAGGCCGAGCACGGGCTCGACATGCTGGTCATCGACTACGTCCAGCTGATGCAGGGGCGCGGGCGCTTCGAGAACCGCCAGCAGGAACTCACGAGCATCTCGCGCTCGCTCAAGGCGCTGGCCAAGGAACTGCACGTGCCCGTGCTGATCCTGTCGCAGCTCTCCCGTGCGCCCGATGCTCGTGCCGATCACCGGCCGCAGCTCTCCGACCTCCGCGAGTCGGGCGCCCTCGAGCAGGACGCCGACGTCGTCATGTTCATCTACCGCGAGGACCGCTACAAGGGGCCCGAGGACGAGGACACGGGGGAGGCCGAGATCATCATCGCGAAGCAGCGCAACGGCCCGGTGGGCACGGTGAAGCTCGCGTTCATCTCCGACTACACGCGCTTCGAGAACCTCGAGCGCGGTGGCGACGTCCCGGACGACTACTGACGTGCGGCACACGGTGGCGCGCGTCCACGTCGACGCGCTGCGCGGCAACGTCCGGGCCATCCGCGGCCTCCTCGAGGAGGGGGCGCTCGCGTCGGGGCGTCGTGCCCCCGGCATCATCGCCGTCGTCAAGGCCAACGCCTATGGCCACGGCGCGGCCGACGTCGCGCGCGTGCTCGAGGCAGAAGGCGTCGCGATGCTGGCCTGCGCCGACGTGGACGAGGGCGTCGCCCTGCGCGAGGCCGGCATCGGTGCGCCCATCCTCGTGTTCGGCGCGCTCGGCATCTCCGACCTCGACGGCATCTTCTCGCACCGGCTCACGCCGACCATCTCCTCGCCCTGGGCGGGCCGCGCGCTGGCCGAGGCCGCAGCCGCCCGCGACACGGTGCTCGGCTGCCACGTGAAGATCGACACGGGCATGAACCGGCTCGGGCTGCGGCACGACAACCTGCGGCGCACCCTGCCCGACATCCTGCAGGCGCCGTCGCTGCGGGTCGACGCCCTCTACACGCACTTTGCCACCGCCGACGAGCCCGAGAGCGAGCACTTCGGCGTGCAGCAGCAGCACTTCTGGGAGGCTCGCGAGGCGGCCGCCGCTCTCGGCCTGCGCACCACCGTCGCCCATGCGGCCAACAGCGCGGCGCTGCTGCGCGACGAGCGCGTCTGGTTCGACTTCGTCCGCCCCGGCCTGCTCCTCTATGGCGTCGTCCCGCCGCCGCTGTCGACGACGCTGGCGCTCGAACCGGCGCTGTCGCTGCACTCGCGTGTCGTCGCGGTCAAGGGCGTGAGAGATGGGGAAGCGATTGGTTACGGCCAGTCCCATCGCGCCGATGGCCCCCGCACCGTCGCCGTCGTGCCCGCCGGCTACGCGGACGGCGTCGACTGGCGCCTCGGCAATCGCGGCGTCGTGCTCGTCCGCGGGCGTCGTGTGCCCATCGTCGGACGCGTGTCGATGGACATGCTGTCGGTCGACGTCACCGGCCTCGACGTCTCGCCGGGCGACGAGGTGGTGCTCCTCGGCCGCCAGGGCGACGAGCGCCTCGACGTCCGCGAGGTCGCCGCCACGATCGGCACGATTCCGTGGGAACTCCTGTGCCGCCTCGGCGCCCGCATCGAACGGGAGTACGGCAATTTGAAATTCGACATTTGAAATGCTCGGCGCCTTGCCCTTCGGGCTCCGGCGCGCGTAGTGTCGCGAAGGCGACGGGCCGGAGGCCCTCGCCCAGGAATTACGGATTTCCAATTTCGATTTGCCACCACAGTCGCAGTTTCTGCCATGGCGCCAGGCGACTGCCGCCAACTCCTTGCGTCTGCGGCCTGTACGGTGTGGCGTCGTTCGTGCACGTGCTGCCGGGCATGCGACGCGAGATTCACGAGCGGGCGTTTCGGCTGGCGTTACGTGTGGCACGGTTGCGGAGGGATCCGCCGTATGCCCGGATGGTGCGTGAGGTCGTCCTCCGTCAGATGATTCGGTCCGCTGCGTCCATCGGAGCGAACCTGGAAGAGGCGACGGCGGCGCAGTCGAGGGCCGACTTCGCCTCCAAGGTGGCCATCGCCACCAAGGAAGCTCGTGAGATGCAGTACTGGCTCCGACTCGGGCACGAGGCCGGCCTGCTGCGCGAAGAGGAGTGGCTGACGCTCGGCCCCGAAGCCCGAGAGGTGGCCCAGGTCGTCTCGGCCATCGCCCGCTCCGCGAGTCGACCGCCCGGTTCGAAGCTGTCGTGATGTTCGGGGGCGAAGGCGGCGCATGCCGCCGAGCCCTTGCCAATTCCGAATTTCGAATCTCAAATTGCCAGATGCGCGCACCCAAGACCGTCTTCGCCTGCACTTCCTGTGGCGCGCAATCGCCCAAGTGGCTCGGCCGCTGCCCTGACTGCGGGGCCTGGAACACCTTCGCGGAGGAAGCCGCGGCGCCCCCGATGCCGGCTGGCGGGGGCCGTCCGAGCCTCGGGGCCCCGGGGAGCCCGGCCCGGTTGTACGCCGACGTCGATATGGTGCAGGCCGAGCGCATCTCGTCGGGCATCGGCGAGTTCGATCGCGTCCTCGGCGGCGGCCTCGTGCCCGGGAGCCTGGTGCTGCTCGGCGGCGAGCCCGGCATCGGCAAGAGCACGTTGCTCCTGCAAGCGGCCGCACAGTTCGCGCAGTCGGTCGGCCCGGTGCTGTACTGCTCGGGCGAGGAGTCCGAGCACCAGATCAAGGGGCGAGGCGAACGCCTCGGCGTCGGCCGCGCGCCCCTGTACCTGCTCGCCGAGACGTGCACCGAGCACATCCTCGAGGAGGTCGATCGCCTCAAGCCCGCGCTGCTCATCGTGGACTCGATCCAGACCGTCTACTCGACCAAGCTCACGTCCGCGCCGGGGACGGTCGGGCAGATCCGCGAGACGGCGACACAGCTCCTGTTCACGGCCAAGGGGCGCAACCTGCCCACGGTCCTCGTGGGGCACGTCACCAAGGACGGCGGCCTGGCCGGGCCCAAGGTGCTCGAGCACGTGGTCGACACGGTGCTCTACTTCGAGGGCGAGCGGCACCATACCCATCGCGTCATCCGCGCCGTCAAGAACCGCTTCGGCGCGGTCAGCGAACTGGGCGTCTTCGAGATGACCGGGGCCGGCCTGATCCCGGTGCCCAACCCGTCGGCCCTGTTCCTGGCCGAGCGCCAGGTCGGGGCGCCGGGGTCTGCCGTGCTGTGCTGCATGGAGGGATCGCGGCCCATCCTCGTGGAGGTGCAGGCCCTGGTGTCGAGCGCGGTCTACGGCAGCGCCCGCCGGATGACCAACGGCGTCGACCAGCAGCGCCTCGCCCTGCTGCTGGCCGTCCTGGAGAAGCGCGCCGGGCTCAACCTGGCCGGCGAGGACGTCTTCGTCAACGTCGCCGGGGGCTTCACCGTGGACGAACGGGCCGCCGACCTGGGCATCGTGGCCGCCGTCGTCTCGAGCATCCGCAACCGGCCTGTCCGCTCCGGGACGGCCATCTTCGGCGAGGTCGGGCTGGCCGGCGAGGTTCGGGCCACGGGGCAGTCCCTGCTCCGGGTCAGGGAGGCCGCCCAGATGGGATTCACCCGGTGCGTGGTCCCCAGCGGCAACGTCGCGCCCGACGACGCCGGCCAGGGATGCGAGGTCGTGGGGGTGCGGACCGTGGCCGAGGCCCTTGACGAGGTGATCGGTTGGGATTGATGGGCGTATGATGTCGGGTGGCGTCGCGCGGCCGTCATTCGCCCGTTCATTCCCGCGCGCGTCCCTTGGCTCGCTGAGCATTCATTTTCGGGGTCGTGCATGACGTGGTTCGTGTTTGCCCGCGTGCTCTTCGTGGCCGCGGTCGCGTATTCGGCCTCGCTGGTCAGGCCGGTTCACGAGCTGGCCATCGTCAACGTCCTGTTCGGGGCGGGACTGGCCGGCCTCGTGGTCGTGTTCGAGACCCAGCTGCGCGACACGGCCGTGTCGTCGATGCTGGGCGCCGTCATGGGCGGCACCATCGGCCTGAGCATTGCCAAGACCATCACCACGACCCTGTTCTGGGCCGACACCCAGGACAGCCGCGTCGCCTTCCTGCACACGGTCACGCTGCTCGCGCTCACGTACCTCGGCCTCGTCGTCGGCGGCCGCAAGGGCGAGTGGCTCGAGCCCGCGCGCCTCATCAGCGTGTTCCGCGCCACGGCTCCGAAGAAGCACTTCAAGATCCTCGACACCAGCGTCATCATCGACGGCCGCATCGCCGACATCTGCGAGACCGGCTTCCTCGACGGCACGCTGGTGATTCCGCAATTCGTGCTGAAGGAGCTGCAGTTCGTCGCCGACTCCTCCGATCCGATGAAGCGCAACCGCGGACGCCGGGGCCTCGACATCCTGCAGAAGGTCCAGAAGATGACCAACCTCGACGTGGTCATCTCCGACGTCGACTTCCCGGACGTGAAGGAAGTCGACCTCAAGTTGATCGAACTCGCCCGCTCGCTCGAGGGGAAGATCGTCACCAACGACTTCAACCTCAACAAGGTCGCCGAGCTGCGCGGCGTGCACGTGCTCAACATCAACGAGCTGGCCAACTCGCTCAAGCCGGTGGTGCTGCCCGGCGAGTACATGAAGGTCTTCATCCTCAAGGAAGGCCGCGAGTACAACCAGGGCGTGGCGTACCTCGACGACGGCACGATGGTGGTGGTCGACAACGGCCGCAAGATGATCAGCAAGAACATCGATGTCGTCGTCACCAGCGTGCTGCAGACGACGGCGGGCAAGATGATCTTCGGTCGCTACATCGAGCCGGCTGGCGATCCCGCCCGCGTCGAGGGCGAGCCCAGCGGCGCCGTCCCCGCCGCACCGGCCGGTGCCCAGACGGCCTCGTTCCGTCGACCGCGCCCCATCCCGCAGACCTGATCACGGCCGGATGCGCGTGCCCCCCTACCACTGGTGGCGGACGGTCTTCTACCTGATCCCCGCCATCACGCTGTACACCATCGTGCTCGGCACGGTGTCGCTGTTGTCGGTCCTCGTGGACCGCAAGGGCCACCTCGCCCACGGCTGTGCGCGCGCCTGGGCCTGGCTGATCCTGAAGACCACCGGCGTCACCGTCGACATCGAGGGCCTCGACACGCTGCCGCGTGACCAGCCGTTCCTGTTCCTGTCCAACCACCAGAGCATCTACGACATCCCGGTGCTGTTCTGGCACCTGCCGTACCAGTTGCGCATCCTCGCCAAGGCCTCGCTCGGCCGCTTCCCGTTCCTGGGCTGGCACCTCAGTCGCACCGGGCATGTGCTCGTCGACCGCAGCAATCCCGGCAACTCGACGATGCTGCAGATCAAGGAACTGATGCGGCAGCGCGTGTCGCTGATCGTCTTTCCTGAGGGCACGCGCAGCGCCGACGGCACGGTGGCGCGCTTCCGCGGCGGCATCGTGATGCTGGCCATCGAGGCCGGCCTGCCCATCGTGCCCGTCGCGGTGGAGGGCACGCGTCACGTGATGCTCAAGGGGCGGCTGATGACCTGCCCCGGCCACGTGAAGGTGCGCGTGATGCCCATCGTGCCGACCGACGGCCGCCAGGTGAACGAGGCGCGCGCCCTTGCCGGCGTCGTGGAGCGCCAGGTGCGCGCCGGCGTCGAGGCCCTGCAGCAGGAGCGGGCGTGATCCTGCACGTGGACCCGGAGGTAGCCGACATCGTCGTGCCGGCCGTGATCGTGCGACGCGGCGTGACCGTGCACGCGCACGACCCCAGGCTCGACGCTCCACTCGCTGCCGCGGCCGACGCGCTGCGCGCGGCATCCGGGCTCGAGGAGCCGTTGGCCGCGACACGCGCGATGTACAAGCGCATGGGTGTCGATCCCACCAAGACGCGGCCGTCAAGCGAGGCCCTCCTGCGTCGCGTGCGCAAGGGGGATCCGCTGCCCCGCGTCAACGGGATGGTCGATCTCGTCAACTGGTGCTCGGTCGAGACCCAGGTGTCGTTCGGCCTGTACGATCTCGGCGCCGTCGAGCCGCCCGTCATGCTGCGCCTCGGCCGTGCGGGCGAGGGCTACGACGGCATCAGGAAGGACCGCGTGAACGTCGAGGGGCGCCTGACCCTCGTCGATGCGCGAGGGCCCTTCGGTAACCCGACCTCCGACTCGGCGCGGACCATGACCACGCCAGACACGCGCGACGTGCTGGTCGTGCTCTACGTGCCTGCCGTGATGCCGCGCCCGCTCGCCGAGCGCGCCCTGGCGCTCACCCGCGAACGCCTCGCCGCCTACGCCGGCGGCGACGAAGAGTTGGCGTAGGACCGGCGGTTCGGAGTTGCCCGCGTTCGCGGGCGTCGACCGTCCGGTCGACGCATCAGTATCCGAAATGGAACATCAGCGCTGTGGCCCTGAAGACGCCAAGGCCGGCCAGGCCGAGCGCCAGCAGCGTGGCGCCGACCAGTGCCGAGGCGACGCGTGAGGGCAGCGCGGGCGCGGTGCGGACGCGTTCCAGGCCCGCACCCACCAGGAGCGCGGCGGGCGCGGTGAGCGGCAGGATGTGGCGGGGCGTCCAGTGCACGACCATGTCGGCCCTCGGCGCGAGGTTCACCGCCACCCACGCCGCGAGTCCGAGGGCCACGCCCACGCCGCACACCGTCACGGCCATCGCCGTGCAGGACGCGCGACCGCCGCGACCTGCCCGCAGCTCCTGCCACGCCGCGCGCATCCACGCGACCGCACCCCATGCGGGCACCAGTACCAGGAGGAGCGAGGCGAGCGCGTACACACCCCACACGCGGCTGCCAGGGAAGGGACCGGCCCCGAGCGAGCCGAACCGCGCCCAGAACGGCTCGAAGACCATCACGCGCATCTGGGTCCAGAACTCGGCCGTCCACGGCATCGGGCCAGGCACCGGCACGAAACCGCCCGCCTCGAGGATGGCCTTCTTGAAGGCGAAGGCCTGCGGGTCGCCGAACACCAGCCAGGCGCGCAGGTGCACCCAGGCGGCCGTGGCCGCGATGCCGACGCCGACCACCAGCACCGGCCGCAGTGCGGCGCCGAGGATGCGGGCCGCCTGATCGGGGAGCGGGGCTGCCGGATCGAACCGCTCGCGGTTGGCCGCATCGAGCACGCAGGCGAGTACGGCCATCGGCGCCAGGAACACCGCCGTCGCCTTCACGGCGTATGCCGCGCCGATGAGCGCGCCGGTGGCCAGCAGCCAGCCCGTGTCTGCGCGGCCTCGTGCCAGTCGCACGATGGCGAGCGTGGCCAGTGCTGCGAGGAGCGTCGCCGGCGGATCGGTCGAGACGGCGCCCATCACGGCGTCCCACTGCGGCATCAGCGCCAGCCCGCCGGCGACGGTGGCCACCACGAGCCCATCGTCGGTCACCGTCCGCAGGAGTCGCGCGATGGCGACTGCGGTCGCCACGGCCATCAGGCACGAGAGCAGGCGGAGCGTGCGCAAGGCCTGGTGGCCGGTCGGGGGCACCGGAGGGCCCGCATGGTGGAAGATCGTCGGCTCCGTACCGTTGGGGCGGATGCGCGAGCGCGGGTTTTCGGCGAGCGCCGGCGCCGGTGCATCGAGCCCGGACGCCTTGAGGACGCCTGCCGCGCCGAGGTAGTACAGCGGGTGCTGCACCCACTCGTACGACGAGGGGCGCCACTGATCGCCAGCGGCGGGCACGGTGTGAGGCAACGTGCCCGTGGTGGCGACGTACCGGGCGTACTGCAGGTGCGCCAACTCGTCGGGCGGCTCGAACGGCGGCACGACGAGCATGTACGTGAGCGCCGTGGCGCCGACCATGGTCGCCGCGGCCAGCGTGGCCCATCGAGGCGAGCCGGTGTCGCTCGGCAGGCCGAGCGCACGCGCGATCCAGGCGGCGGCCAGGAGGCCCGTCGCGACCAGCGTGATCACCAGGCTCGTCACGGTCGCCCATGCCTGGCCAGGTGCGCCCGCGTCGAACGCGCAGGCGAAGGCGCCCAGTGGCGACGCCGGCCCCTCCCACGTCAGGGGGCGTGCGGAGCGCAGGGTGAGCAACCCGGTGTCCGTACGCAGCCGGACGATGAGCGGGGCCCGCCAGGGAAGCGTGAGGTCGCCGAGCGGCAGCACCAGGGGCGGGCCCGCCGTGGCCGGGGCGGTGGCACTGCCGGCGCGGCGCGCGGAGCCGTCGGGCATGGCGACGAAGAACTCGGCATCGACCTGCGTCGCGGTGCTCGCGGTGGCGTGCAGATGCAGGGCGGTCACCTCGCAGGCCGGCACGAAGAGGGCCACGTCGCGTGGCGTGGTGTCGAAGGCCGGTGTGCCCGATGTCCAGGCGACGCGCCCACGCGGATCCACCCCGGCGAGTGCGCCGAGGGTGGCGCCGGCCGCGGCAAGGAGCACCCCGACGAGTGCCAGGGCCAGCAGAGGGCGTGCCGCGTCCCGCATGGCGGTGTACCTTACCACTCGCATGGAGCGTGGCCGGTGATCGTCGACGTCGTGGTGGCCGCGGGGGGGCAGGGGCGCCGCCTGGGCGGCGCCGTGGCCAAGCAGTGGCTCACGCTCGGCGACCGCACGATCTTCGAGCGCAGCATCGCGGCCTGCGCGGCGTCGCCACGCGTCCGCGGCGTGGTCGCCGTGGTGCCCGAGGCCGACCTCGACGACGCACGGGTGCTTGCCCGATCGGCGGCCGGGGCCAAGCTGATCGCCGTCGTGGCCGGTGGCGCCAGGCGGCAGGATTCGGTCGCCGCCGGCCTCTCGGCCGTGCCCGCCGACGCCGACGTGGTGCTCGTGCACGATGCGGCGCGACCCTTCGTCACCGACGCCGTCATCGGCCGCGTGATCGACGCCACGGCAGGAACGGGTGTCGCCATCGCTGCCGCGCGCGTGCACGACACCGTGAAGCACGTCTCGATCGACGGCGACACGCGCTGGATCGACGGCACGATCCCGCGCGACGATCTCGCGCTGGCGCAGACGCCGCAGGGCTTTCGTCGCGACGTCCTCGACGCGCTGTTGCCCGCGATGACCTCGCCGGTCGAGGTCACCGACGAAGCCTCGCTCGCCGAACGACTCGGCCACCGAGTGCAGGTCGTGGAGGGCCACCCCGACAACGTGAAGATCACCACCGAAGAGGATCTCGCGCGCGCCCGCCGCGCGCTCGGCGCTGGGGCATCCAGCAGCGCCACGCGCATCGGCATCGGCTACGACTCGCATCGGTTTGCCGAGGGGCGCCGCCTGGTGATCGGCGGCGTGCACGTGCCCGATGCGCGCGGGCTCGCGGGCCACTCCGACGGCGATGCCGTGTGCCACGCCGTGACCGACGCCGTCCTCGGCGCCGCCAATCTCGGCGACGTCGGCGGGCTGTTCCCCGACACCGACCCGGCGTTCAAGGATGCCGACAGCCTGGCCCTGCTGCGCGACGCGTTCGCGCGCGTCCAGGCTGCGGGCTGGCGGCTCGGCAATCTCGACCTCGTGGTGATCTGTCACCGCCCGAAGATCGGCCGCATCGCCGAGGCGCTCCGCGCGTCACTTGCCGGGGCGCTCGCGACGACGCCCGATTGCATCAGCGTGAAGGGCAAGACCCCCGAAGGCACGTCAGCGCTGGAGGACGCATTGATCGTCCACGCGGTGGCGCTCCTGGTGACAGAGTGAAGGCCGACTGAGCTCGAGTACCGAGTGACCCCGTACCCGGTACCCGATAATGTCCTGATGCGCGTCCGCTTCGCCCCGAGCCCGACCGGGCATCTCCACGTCGGCAACGCCCGCACGGCGCTCTTCAACTGGCTGCTCGCGCGCGGCCAGGGCGGCACGTTCGTCCTGCGCCTCGAGGACACCGACGATGTGCGATCCAACGTGGCGTCGGCCGACGGCATCGTCGAGGATCTGCGCTGGCTCGGACTGACCTGGGACGAGGGGCCCGATGTGGGCGGTGCGTTCGGGCCCTACCGGCAGACCGAACGGCTCGGGCATTACCGCGCGCATGCGGAGCGGTTGATGGCCGGCGGCCACGCGTACCACTGCTTCTGTTCGCCGGCCGATCTGGAGGCACAGCGTGAGGTGGCACTGCGCGAAGGCCGCACGCCGCAGTACGCCGGGACGTGTCGCGACATCGATCCGGCATCCGCACGCGCACGTGTCGAAGGCGGTGAACCCGCCGCCATTCGCTTCCGCGTGCCGCCGAGGGACGCCGTCACGTTCACCGACCTCGTGCGCGGGCCGATCACGACCGACATCGCGATGATTGGTGACTTCGTGCTGATTCGCCAGAACGGGGTGCCGGCCTACAACTTCGCGGTCGTCGTGGACGACCTCGAGATGGCGATCACGCTGGTCGTGCGGGGCGAGGATCACGTGCCGAACACGCCGCGGCAGTGCCTGCTCTACGATGCCCTCGGCGCCGCGCCTCCGCAGTTTGCGCACCTCTCGCTGGTGCTCGGGCCGGACCATGCCCCGCTGTCGAAGCGGCACGGCGCGTCGAGTGTCGGCGAGTTCCGGGCGCGCGGCATCCTGCCGGAAGCGCTGGTCAACTACCTGGCGCTGCTCGGGTGGTCACCGGGGCAGGGTGAGGAACTGCTGCCGGCAGCCGAGCTCGCGCGTCGCTTCCGCGTGGAGGACGTCACCAGGAGCGCCGGCGTGTTCGATCCCGACAAGCTCGCCTGGATGAACCGTCACTACGTGAAGACCGCCGACCCGGCTCGCATCGCGACGCTGTTGGTGCCGCACCTCCGCGATGCGGGATTGCTGGCTGCCGACGCCTCCGGCGGGGGCGACCTGGCGCCGTTCCTGCTCGCCTGCGTGCCGCTCGTGGCCGGTACGGTCGACACGCTTGCCGACGCGCCCGAGCGGCTGCGGCCGGTGTTCGAGACACCGCGGCCGTCGGCGACGGTCGAGCACCTGGCTGGCGAGGCGGCCGAGGCGGCCGAGGCCGGGCGGCAGGTGGTGGTGGCCTTCGCGCAGGAGCTGAGCGGGAGGCCTCGCCTCACGCGCGAGACGTTCCGTGAGGCGGCGCAGCAGGTTCGGCAGCGGACCGGCCAGAAGGGACGAGCGCTGTTTCACCCGATCCGGCTCGCCCTGACCGGGGCCGACAGCGGCCCGGAACTCGACCTCCTGGTGCCGGCCATCGAGGCTGGGGCCCAGGCGCCCGGCCACGTCGGGCTCGCGCCGATCGTCGGCTGCCGTGAACGGGCGGCCATCTGCGCTGCGGCGCTGGTGGGGGCCTGACCGTGGCGCCAATCGTGATTGTCGGGGTGCACCCGGTGCGCGAGGCGCTCAAGGCCGGTGGCGTGCGCGAGGTGCGGGTGGGGCCGCGCACCGACGCCCGCGTGAGCGAGATCGTCAGGCTGGCGGAAGTGCGCGGCGTGCCCGTTCGTCGTGTCGAGGTGGCCGAACTGGACCGGCTCGCGGACGGCGAACGGCATCAGGGTGTGTTGGCGACGCTCGGCGATGCCCCGCGTCGGTGGACGCTCGAGCAGGTGGTGGCGCAGGACCCGTCGCCGCTGGTCGTGGTGCTCGACGGCGTCGAGGATCCGCACAACGTGGGCGCGATTCTCAGGACGGCTGATGCCGTGGGAGCCTCGGGCGTGGTGCGGCAGGAGCGACATGCGGCCGCGCTGGGCCCCGCCGCGGCCCGGGCGTCGGCCGGGGCGCTGGCGCATGTCCGCATCGTGGACGTCGTCAACGTCGTCCGGGCGATCGAGACGCTCAAGGGACTCGGGGTGTGGGTCGTGGGCCTGGACGCCGAGGGGGCGCAGCCGTACGACCGGATCGACTTCCGGCCACCGACGGCCCTGGTGGTGGGCGCCGAGGGTGAGGGGCTGCGGCGCCTGGTTCGGGATCACTGCGACTTCATCGCGGCCCTGCCCATGCGCGGGCACGTGAGCAGCCTGAACGTGTCGGTGGCGACCGGCGTGGTGCTGTACGAAGCGCTCCGCCAGCGGTCCACCACGTCCAGCGAGCCGTGAGCGAGCCTCGGGCCGCGTCTGCTCGGGTGAGCCTTGGCCTTTGCGCCGAGAGCCTGCTAGTATTGTGGGTTGCCGGGAGCGGAGTGGCCGCGCGGGACCGCACGGGCACGGCGCCCCGGCGCTGGCTTGTGAGGACTCGGACGCGTGTGCTACACTCTCCTCCTTTGTCCGGCTGGCGTAGCTCAGTCCGGTAGAGCAGCTGATTTGTAATCAGCCGGTCGGGGGTTCAAATCCCTTCGCCAGCTCCAAGCAGTTGAGCAGGGAAACGGTCGCACCTGGTGTGTCCGCGGGCGCGCGAGTGCCCGAATCCGAGTCTCAGGCGGGTCGTTGACCCGGACAGTCGTTCGGCGAGGTTGCGGAGCGGTCAAACGCAGCAGACTGTAAATCTGTCGGCCTAGCGCCTTCGGAGGTTCGAATCCTCCCCTCGCCACCAGCCTTCGGCAGGCAAGCCCGCCAGGGCGGCGACGCAGGTCGAGCGACGTGTTGGATCGGGGTGACCCGGGTGTGTGGTGCAGGATGGGCGAGGGCAGGCATCGGGCCACCTTCGCTGGCAGGACGGATGGTCGTGGTGGTTCGGAGGCAAGGGTGGGTGCAGGCCCATCTGGAGTGAAGCGGATTCGGGCTTGGGTGGGCGTGCCCGCCGAAGCGCGAGGCGCGAAGGCGGGAGTAACTCAGTGGTAGAGTCACAGCCTTCCAAGCTGTTGGTCGCGGGTTCGATCCCCGTCTCCCGCTCCAGTCTTCGCCACCCCGCAGTGAACGTTCGGCGGCCTCGACCACGTCGGCCGAAGCTGCGAACGAAGTGAGCGTGTAGCGAAGGCCGATGTAGCTCAGTTGGCAGAGCGCGTCCTTGGTAAGGACGAGGTCACCGGTTCAATCCCGGTCATCGGCTCCACCTTCGCCTTTCCCGCCGGCGCCTTCGGTTCCGGTGGGCAGTAGTGCGCGGGTGTTCGTGCTGGGCTCAGTAACGAAGGCGTAGTCGCACAGAGAGCGTACAGGCATGGCCAAAGAGAAGTTCGACCGTTCGAAGCCGCACGTCAACATCGGGACGATCGGCCACATCGACCACGGCAAGACGACGACCACCGCGGCGATCACCAAGGTGCTGCACAAGCACAACCCGAAGGTGTCGTTCCGGTCGTTCGACT
>NZ_JBIINP010000041.1:0-29981 GCF_044337415.1 Luteitalea sp. | reverse complement strand
AGCCACGGGAGCACGAGCTCGGCGCGGTTGTGCCCGGGGTCGCCGCCGGGCACGAACACGTGGTCGATGCGCGGCAGCTTCACGAAGAGCGCCTCCAGCGAGTCGAGTGTCTTCGCTCGCAGGGCCGCGTCGTTCAGGTCAAAGTCGGCCGGCGCCCAGATCCAGTAGTCGAGGTCGTACCGCGCGCACACGCGGCTGATGGCGACGTTCATCTCCTCGCGCGGGAGCGGGAAATGCGGGCTGACGCGCGTGTCCTGGAACGGGATGTTCTCGATGCTGTTCACGCCGAGCAGCGCGAGTTCGCGCGCGTACCGGTCGTAGCGGGCCTCGTCCCACGCGTCGTACGTGTTGGAGTGGTGGCGATAGCCCAGCTGATGGCCGCGGATCGAGTACGCCGGCGCGCTCGCCACGTCCATCGTCGCCGGGATGCCGCGAGGGCCAGCGGTGGCGCCCGGCGTCCAGCGCAACGCGCGCAGCACCTCGCCGACGCCGAAGAGGGCGCCGCGACCGTCGGCGCCGAGCACCCACACGACGGTGCCGCGCGCCTCGCGCGTGACCGTCACCTGGAAGCCTTCTGCCGCCCGGCCGGCGTCGCGCCGTGGCGGCGCTGCGGGCGCCCCGGGCCAGGGTGCCGCGCCGCTCCCCGACGCGATCGCGATCGTCACGGTCGACGAGGCCGGCCAGGTGGTGACCACCGGCATCCGGACGCCGAGCCGTCGTTCGATCTCCTCCACCAGCACGTCGGCCGCCGCGCGCTCGGCCGTCGGCCGCGGGTCGGGCCTGACCACGACGGTCGCCTTCGAGAGGTCGACGAGATCGGCGGCAACGCCGGCGCGCGCGAACGCGAGTGACACGACGAGACAACCGAGCAGCACACGAAGGGGACGCGACACGAGGGCTCCGGGTCAGGACACGGGAATGCGGCCGGCGAGGAAGTCGCGGGCCACCTGGTCCGGGCGTTGGCGGAGAGCCTCGGCCCGGTAGTTCATCTCGCGCATGTGCGCGGCGGTGATGCGGCCGGCCAGTCCGTCGAGCACGGCGCGCAGCCTGGGCTCACGCAGGAGCGCCTCCGCGCGCGCCACAGGCACGGCATCGTACGGCGGGAAGTAGTGCCGGGAGTCCTCGAGCGCGACCAGGTCGAGCGCGCGGATCAGCCCCGACGTTGCGTCGCCCGCGATGAGATCCACCTGCCCGGCGGCCAGCGCACGATACGTCAACGACAGGTCCATCGCCCGCGGCGGCTCGGCCAGCGCGATGCCATACGCGCGCGCCAGCCCCGCGAAGCCGTCGGGCCTGTCGAGGAACTCGTACCCGAACGCGGCGCGCCAGCCCGGGGCCTCGCGCGCGGCATCGTCGATCGTCCGCAGCCCCTTGGCGCGGGCGTCCTCTCCCCGCACCAGCATCGCGAAGGTGTTGTCGAAGCCGAGCGGCGCGAGCAGCGCGCGCCCGGTGCGGGCGTAGGCGTCGCGGACCGCGGCGGTCACGGCATCGCGCGATCCCCCAATGGGCTGGTTGAAGACGGCCGTCAGCGCCGTGCCGGTGTACTCCACGTACACGTCGATGTCGCCCGACAGCAGGGCGCGGTCGCAGATCAGCGTGCCGCCGAGGTTGAGCTGCCGCCGCACGCGCACGCCCTCGCGCTCGAGTGCCTGCGCCACGATCTCGCCGAGCACCAGCTGCTCGCCGAAGTTCTTCGAGCCGACCACCACCTCGCGCCGCGGCAACGACGCGACAGCCACCCACGCACCGGCAGCCAGCAGCACCAGGGCGATCGTCGCGATGTGTCGTCGACGCAGATGCACCTGGCGGTCTCGCCGCTGCAGGCGACGCTGCGCCAGCCACAGTGCGGCATCCACGCCGAGCGCGAGCAATGCGGCGGGCACCGCGCCGGCCAGAATCACCGTGGTGTCGACCATCGCGAGGCCACGGTAGATGTACTCGCCGAGCCCACCCGCGCCGACGGCGGCGGCAATGGTCGCCGATCCCACCGCCACCACGGCCGCCAGGCGCAGCCCCGACACGATGGACGGCACGGCGAGCGGCAGCTCGACCTGCCACAGCAACTGACGTGGCGTCATGCCCAGCGCGACGCCGGCCTCGCGCACGGTCCGGTCGATGCCCGTGATGCCGGTGATGGTCGTGCGCAGGATGGGGAGCAGCGCGTACAGGGTGAGTGCGACGATGGCGGTGCGCGGCCCCACGCCGCCGATGAAAGGCAGGGGCAGCAGGAACCCGAACATCGCGAGGCTCGGGATGGTCTGCACGGCGTTGGCGATGGCCACGAGCGGCGCGCCGACCCGCGGGCGGTGCGCCGCGGCAATCCCGAGCGGCACGGCGACGGCCGCGGCGACCAGGGTCGATACGCCCGCCAGCAGGACATGCTGGCCAAGCAGGGCGAGGAGTTCGGCGCGATGCGCCAGCCAGAAGCGAATGACGTCCACGGCGTCAGCGGTCCTTCCGCAGCCGAGCATCGCGCAGCGCGGCGATCACCGGGTCGTCGGCGTGATCGAAGGCAGCCGCTGCCACGCACGCCTGCAGCCGCCCATCGTCGAGGATGCAGACGCGATCGCTGAGGAGGAGGGCTTCCTCGACGTCGTGCGTCACGAGCAGGATGGTCTTGCGGAGCTGCTGCTGCAGCCGGGCCATCTCCTGCTGCAGCTCGGCGCGCGTCAGCGGGTCGAGCGCCCCAAACGGCTCGTCCATCAGCAGCACGGGCGGATCCACCGCCAGCGCGCGCGCCACGCCCACGCGCTGCCGCTGCCCGCCCGACAACTCAGACGGCCACCGCGTCGCGAACGTGCGCGGCGGCAGCCCCACCATGTCGAGCAGCACCCGCACGCGCGCCTCGATCTCGTGCGGCGCCCAGCCCTCGAGCTCGGGCACGATGCCCACGTTGCGGGCCACCGTCATGTGCGGGAACAGGCCGCCATCCTGCAGCACGTAGCCCGTGCGGCGGCGCAACCGGATGGGGTCCCACTCGCGCGTGTCGGCGTGCTCGACGATGACGCTGCCGCGCGTGGGGAGGAGCATGCGGTTGACCAGGCGGAGCACGGTCGACTTGCCAGCGCCACTGCGCCCGAGGATCGACACCACCTCGCCCGGCGCGATCGCCAGCGACAGCCCGTCGAGGACGGGCGTGCCGTCCTCGTGGCTGAACGAGACGCCCCGGAAGTCGACGGCGACGGCAGACACGGGTGGCGCGGGCGGCTCAGTCGTTGGACTGCCGCGCGATCTCGCCCGCGTGCCGCTGGATGCGCGCCACGGCCTCGATCACGTGGTCCATGTCCTCGCGCGGGCCGAGGAGCATCGTCTGCGTGAGCCACACGGCCTGCTCGCACAGGCGATCGTTCTGCGGCGTCCGGGTGCGCTCTTCCCAGGCCTTCATCGCGGGCGCGCCGTAGATGCGCTGGTACGCCGTGCCCGCGAACGTGGCCGCGAGGAACGGCTCCTTGTTGAGCGGCGAGTAGCCGCCGCTGGCCGGCACGCCCTCCGCCTTCAGCGCCTTGAGGAAGCCGGCGCGCGTGAGGCCGCCGAACGACGCGGCGTCGTACCGGAACATGTAGAGGTGGTACGCGTTGCGCGTCACGCCCGGGTACATCCGCGCAGGCGTGATGCCGGGGATCTGCAACAGGCCCTTCGTGAGGTACGCGGCGTTGGTCTCGCGGCGCGTGGCCTGCGCCTCGAGGCGCGTCATCTGCGCGAGCAGTAGCGCGGCCTGGAACTCGGTGAGGCGCAGGTTGAGGCCCGTGTGGCGGTACGAGAAGTCGGTGCCCGCATCGCCTCGGCCGTTGTTGTGGAAGGCGAACGCGCGGTCGGCCAGTGCCCTGTCGCTGGTGATGATCGCGCCGCCCTCGCCGCTGTTGAGGTTCTTGCTGGCCTGGAACGAGAAGCAGCCGGCGCGGCCGACGGTGCCGACGTGCCGCCCCTTCCACTGCGCGAGGTGCGACTGGCAGGCGTCCTCGATGACGGCGATGTTCCTGGGGCCCGCCGTGGCGAGGATGGTGTCCATGTCGGCCACCGAGCCCCCGAGGTGCACCGGCAGGATCAGCCGCGTCTGCGGCGTGATCGCCGCCGCGATCTTCGTGGCGTCGATCTGGAACGTCTCGATGTCGGTGTCGACGAACACCGGCAGCGCGTTGAGCGCGAGCACGGCGTTGACCGTCGCGACGAAGGTGTACGGCGGCACGATGACCTCGTCGCCGGCGCCGATGTCCATGGCCGCCAGGACCGTGAGGAGCGCCGACGTGCCGTTGGCCGTCGCGAGGCAGTGCCTCGCGCCCGTTGCCGTCGCATACGCGCTCTCGAAGGCCTTCACCTGCGAGCCGCCGCCTCGTCCCCAGCGCCCGCTCTTGAGCACCGAGACGAGCGCCTGCTCCTCGCGCGCGTCCTGCACGGGCCAGCTCGGGAAGGCGGCCGTGCGCACCGGCGTGCCGCCGAGGACGGCGGGCTTGCCGGTGGGCGCGGGCACGCGCGTGACGGCGCCCTGGGAGGCGCCCTGCGACGCGGCCTGACCGGACTGGCTGGTGACGAGCGAGACACCGCCGGCAGCGACGGTGCCGAGGAACGTGCGACGAGCGCGGTTGATGGTCATCGTGTTTGCCTCAGCAGGCGCTCCAGCGCCTCGAAGATGCGATCCTCGACGGTGGCGTCGAACGGGCCCGGCCGACCGTAGTACAGCAGCGCGCCGCCGCCCTCGTAGCCGCCTTCCTGCAGCACCCGCCGCGAGGGCACGTAGCCGAACACGTCGTTGGCGTAGCCGACCGGCCACACGTGATCGTCGGGATGCTCACGCCGCAGGCGCAGCGCGTAGTCGACGACCACCTCGCCGCCGAGGGCGACGAGCGTGATCGCGCGCCCGAACCGCCAGACCTGCAGCGGGATCGGCTGGCTGGCCGGCAGCTTGCCGTCGCGCGCCCTCATGGTGTCCATCAGCTGCGCGTGGCGCGCTACGTACGGGTCGGCGAGCCCGAAGCGCTGCTTCCACTCGTCGGGCGACAACGCCTTCTCGAAGGGCAGCTCGACGAACTCGAGGGCCGCGCGCGTGTCGCCGGTGATCGGCGGCAGGCTGCCCATGGCACCCGTGACGGCCTTGGCGAGCGCCCGCCCGTGCTGCTCGACGTCTGCCACCGTGCCGCGGGGCTTCGGGTTGATGTCGGCGCCGCAGCCGGTCATGAACAGCGCGGTGACGCCGGGCTGCGCCGCTTCGATCGCCGCCTGGGCCACGCCCGCGTAGTCGCCGTGCCACTCGACGTTGCTGGCCTGCAGGGTGGTGTTGTGACAGGCGTAGCTGAAGAGGATCGCGCGGGGCGTGCCGCCGACGTCGACGCGCAGCAGCGGCACGCGGTGGTCGACGGGTCCCTCGGGCGTGTACTGCACCCGGCGGTTCGCCCCAAAGCCCGTCGTCGTCTCGCCGGCATGCAGCGTCGCCGGCGCGAGCGCCTTGAGCGCTGCGCCCACCACGTCGACGATCTGCCCCTCGAGCCAGGCGGTATAGGCCTCGATATCGGCGATCTGCCGTGGCGTGACGTCGTAGGCCACGAGCAACTGCGTGTCGACCACGGGCCCGCTGTGCGTGTGACTCGACGCGAGCAGCAGTCGCTCGCGCGGCACCTGATACCTGGCTCGCACCGCAGTGCCGATCCGTGCCGCCATGGCCCCGGTCACGCCGAGCAGGTCCAGCGTGACCACCACGAGGCGACGCCCGCGTGCGTCCTCGATGGCGAGCGCCTTGGCATGGAGCGGCTGCGCGGTCCCCTGCGCGGGCTGTGTGCGGGCGGCAAAGCCCGCCATCCACAGCGAGGTCTTCGGGGTGATGTCGACGGTGGCCACGCCGGCGCGCCAGCCGGCCGCGTCGACGCGCCACGGGCGCAGCGCGGCCACGGCCGCGGCAGTCAGGAAGGCTCGGCGATGGAGGGACACGGTTGCCGCGGATTGTACAAGGGACGAAGGGGGGACGGGGATGCCAAGGGACCAGGGACAAGGGGACGAGTCACAAGGGAGTCGAGGGACAAGGGACGGGGAAGCCAAGGGACGAGGGACAAGGAAGGCGAGTCACGAGGGAGTCGTGGGACGAGGGACCAGGACGGCGAGGGACCAGAGGCAAGCACGAGGGTCGCCACACCGCAGGCCCGGCAGCCGCCACGACGCGCGCCCCCTCTCCCCTCGTCCACGGTCCCCGTGTCCTGAGGGCTGCCTTGTCCCTGGTCCCTGGCCGTCTTGCCACTGGTCCCGTGGCTCCCTGGTGACGTGCGTACCTGTCCCTTGTCCCTTGCCACGGTCCCCGTGTCCTGAGGGCTTCCTTGTCCCTGGTCTCTGGCCGCCTTGCCACTCGTCCCTTGGCTCCCTGGTGACTTGCGTACTTGTCCCCTGTCCCTTGTACTGTGTCTTCCATGCCCGAGCTTCCGCCGATCACTCGCTGGGACGTGCCCGGCCCGCGCGCACTGGTGCACATCGTCCACGGCATGGCCGAGTACGGCGCGCGCTACGGCCGGTTGGCGGCGGCGTTGAACGAGGCCGGCTACGCGGTGTGGGCGCACGACCACCGGGGACACGGTGCGCACATGGACACAGGCGGCACCGGCCACTTCGGCGACGAGGGCGGCTGGGAGGCGCTCGTGCAGGAAGCGCACGACGTCTCGCTCGCGCTGCGGCACGCGTACCCGGGTGTGCCGCTGGCCCTGTTCGCCCACTCGATGGGGTCGTTCGTCGGGCAGACGCTGATTGCCCGGTACGGCCGCGACTACGACGCCGCCGTGCTGTGTGGGAGCAACGGGCCACCGGGAGCGCTCGAGGATGCGGGCCGGCTGCTCGCGCGGGCCGAGCGCTGGTGGCGCGGGGCGCGCACCCCGAGCACGTGGGTACAGCAGGCGGTGTTCGGCTCGTACAACCGCGACTTCGCGCCGACGCGCACCGACCTCGACTGGCTGTCGCGCGACCCGGCCGAGGTGGACGCCTACATCTCCGAGCCGCGCTGCGGCTTCCCGCTCACGACGCAGGCCTGGGTCGACTTCCTCGAGGGCAAGTCCGTGCTCGGGGAGGAGGCCCTGCTTCGACGCATCCCCAACGAGCTGCCGATCCACCTGATCGCCGGCGACGCGGACCCCGTCGGCGAGCGCGGCCGCGGCGTGCGGCGCCTGCACGACGTGTACGTGGGCGTCGGCCTCACACGGGTGACCCTGCGCCTCTATCCGGGCGCCCGCCACGAACTGGTCAACGAGACCAACCGCGACGAGGTCACAGCGGACCTGATCGCCTGGCTTGGTGGCGTGACGAACTGACCACAGACGAATGGACAGCGGCGCGGTCGGAGACCGCGCCCTACCTCTGCGTCGCGGCAACAGCCTCGACTGCCGACTCCCGACTCCCGACTCCCGATTCCCGATTCCCGTCACTTCACCATGACCAAGAGCATCCGCGTCGCGACGGGCGCGTCCAGCGCATGCGGCACGTCGGCCGGAAGGCGGACGATGGCGCCGGCCGGCGCGGCGATCGAGGCGCCGTCGACGGTGAGATCCAGGTGCCCCTCGAGCACCAGCACCAGCGCCTCGTAGGACGACGTGTGCTCGGTGAGCCCCTGCCCCGCATCGAACGAGAACAGCGTGACGTTGCCGCCCGGAGCCTTCGCGAGCACGCGGCTGGCGATGCCGTGCGCCGTGGGCGTGACGAGGTCGCGCAGCGCGAGGGCCTGGGCGGCGGGAAGGCTGGACGAGGTCATGGGGCCTACCGTTTCTTGCTGGCCCGCCGACGCGCGCGCGGAGGCGCGGGCGGAGGCGGGCGGTTGGTCGGACCGAACACGACGAAGCCGCGATCGCGCAGTTCGTCGGCCAGGGTGGGCTCGCACTGCGCGGCGTCGGCGAAGGTCATCGGCGGGATGTCGTCGAACCACTCGTAGGCCAGTTCGAGGCCGTACCGGCGCACGACGGCCGCCGCCTTGACGCCTGCCTTGTGGTTCTCGAAGCGCTCCTGGGCCGTGAGGCCCGTCATGCCCACGTAGTAGCAGTCGCGCACATCGGGATGCCGCGGGTGCGCCAGGCGCACCACGTACACGCGGTGGTGCAGGCGTTCGGTGCCGTCGCCCGCCGACTCGTCCGTAGCTGCCGTGGTTTGCCGCCGCCTGCGCACCTGCTCATGATGCACCCGCCCGGCCAGACCGGGACGGTGCGTGGGGCGCCACGGACAACGCACCACCAGAAGTCAGCGATGCAACCGACATCAATCGGCGAGGTCGGCGACGGCGCTACTTCTTCTTCGCCTTCTTCTTCGCTTCCTGATCCAGTGCCGCCTGCACGGGGTCCTCGGCGCGCGCGGTGATGGTGCCGCCGTCGGCCGCATGCAGCACGAGCGCGCCATCGCGGCGCATCTCGAATCGCTGCACGCCGCGCATCACCTCGAGGAACACGGTCTCCTGCGCCATCTGGGCCGCCGCGCACGACCGCACGCCCGAGATCGGCATGGTGATCGCGAGGCCCTCACCCGTCAGCACGTAGGAGGCGCGGAAGGGATTACAGGGGCCGGCCCCCGACAGGCGCCCGCTCTGTCCGAACACCATCGTGACGCGGGCACGGTCGATGACGCCGCGCCCCGAGATGTCCTCGACCACCCACGTCTTGCCGCGCAGCAGCGCCGTGGCATCGCCGCCGCAGCCCTTGAGGGTGCGGCCGTCGAAAGCCACCTCGACGGTCACGGGCCGGGGCATACCCGTCATCGTGTCCGCACACACGACATCGATCAGCGTGACCTCGAGCGCCCGGCCGTCGCTCGTCTTCGTCACGTAGCGCCTGGCTGCTTCGAGCGGGACGGGCACGGGCAGGGGCACGTCGACCTTCGTCGCGCCGTAGTCGGCGACGAGCACCAGGCGGCCCCCGCCGAGGTCGAGCGTCCAGCCCGGCTCGTTGCCCATGGCGCGGAACGAGGGCGCGCCCGCCCCCGGTGGCGGCTGCGCGGCGACCGGCGCGGTGCCGAGGGACGCGGCCACGATGCCGAGGGCGGCCAGGACAGCCCGGCCGCGCCACGCAGGGCTGGCGAATCCGTGTCGTGGCGTGGGGCAGCCGGTGGCAGTCGACATCTAGATCTCCGGGCGCTTCGGCGCGCTGCCGTAGATGATCGCCCGCTGCAGGCGCAGCGACGCGCCCGCCTCGCTGCGCTGGACCACCAGGCGCACGGTGTGACGCCCGTCGGTCATCGCGTACCTCCAGAACGGGATGAAGCGGCGCCGATTGACGTTGGTCGGCAGCTCCACGGTCTCCACCTTGACGTCGTCCACCAGCACGTCGACGAGGAAGACATGGTCCTTGCCGTCCTCGCTGCGCGCCTCGCCCTGGATGGCGAAGCCGATGCCGTCGAACGCGAAGCGCGTCTCGGCCCCCTGCGTCGCCCGCGCCAGCCTGATCTCGGCCACGGGGAAGTGCCCCTCGAAGTTCTGCTCGAACGCGACGGCCACGGGCGCCTGCACGGGGATCACGACCGCGTCGCCGTCCTCGCGCCCACCCGCGCGGCGGATCACCTCGAGCGCGTGCTTGTACGAGAGCCCGTACGCGTCGTTGAGCGAGATCGTCGTGTACTTGAACGGCAGCCCTTCCACCTCGGCGAGTCCCTGCTTCCAGTACGCCGGGATGCGGTCGTAGCCCAGGATGGTGCCGAGCACGCCAGCCGCCGTCGCGGGGTTGCAGTCGGAGTCCTGCCCGGCACGCGTGGCGACCGAGATGGTGCGGCTCATGTCGCCGTTGCCGTACAGCAACCCGAGGACAACGTAGGCGGCGTTGATGCGCGCGTCGATGTTGAACGCCGCGAACACGCCATCGGGGCACCCGATGTCCTCCGAGTACTCGCGCTGCAGTTCGAACCAGGCGCGCTTCCAGTCGGTCGGGTGCGCGTCGTGCAGGCGGATCGCCGCGCTGATCGTCTTGTGGAAGCGGCTCGCGGCCGGAATCGTGTCGAGCGCGCCTGTCACCACCGTCCGCACGTCGTCGTGGACGAACGCCAGGGCGTACATGGCGGCGACGAACACGCCGCCGTAGTAGCCGTCGCCCGAGTTCATGATGTGGCCGACCTTGTCGGCGTAGGCGCTCGCGGCGTTGGGCAGGCCCGGCGACATCAGGCCGATGAAGTCGGCCTCGATCTGGAAGTCGATGTCGTCGGCCTCGGGGTTGTTGCGCCAGTGCCCGCTGGCCGGCGGCGCCATGCCTCGCAGCACGTTGTGGCGCGCCATCTGGTTGGCGTGCCACAGCATGTAGTCGGCGCCCGCCAGGGCCTTCGCGAACGTGTCGGCCGGCGCATCGAGGCCTTGCTTCTCGATGACGTCGACGAACGTGAGGTCCACGTACACGTCGTCGTACAGCCCGGGTGAGCGCTCGTAGGTCTCCTTCAGGTACCCGGCGTACCACGGAATCGGCTCGTAGTCCTGGATGAACGTGCCGTTGTAGTTGAACTCCGTGGGGCCGCCGAACGTGACGCCAATCGTCTGCGCCGCCCAGCCGCCGCGAATCTTGTCGCGCAACACGGCCTTCGGGATCCGCACCGACGATGGAGCGGCGGGCTGGGCCACGACCGCAACGGGCACGCAGAGGCTCACGCAGAGCAGGGCTCCGGAAGTGAACGCACGCAGGGGCATATGGACGGGATGGTAGCTGATCGTCATGCCTCATGCCTCATGCCTCATGCCTCATCAAGGATGGGCCTTGGGGCTGGGGGCTCGGGGTCTCGCCTGGCGGCACGCGGGCGCGGCGGCATTCGGCCTAGCCCCAAGCGCCCAGCCCCGTGCATCCTGTCCCAGCCCCGAGCCCCGAGCTCCCAGCTCCTTCCGGCTCGACAGCTGTCAGACTTGGCGCACGACTGCCGTCGGATGCGCACGACGGTTCAGGAGACCTGCTTCACGTGCCCACGATCGACGATCTCGAAGTGCACCGCTCGGCCATCCGGGGCCATTGCTATCGCATGCTCGGCTCGGTGACCGATGCCGACGATGCCGCGCAGGAAACGATGGTGCGTGGCTGGCGGCACCTCGACAGCTTCGAGGGCCGCTCGTCGCTCCGTACCTGGCTCTATCGCATCGCGACGCGGGTGTGCCTCGACATGCTCGCGTCCAGGTCGCGCCGCATGCGTTCCACCGAGGCCGGGCCGGTCGGGACCATCGACGACCCGCTCACGCCGCTCCCGGCCACGGCGTGGATCGAGCCCATTCACGACGTCGCGGCGCTGCCGGCAGACGGCGACCCACACGAGCGCGCGGTGCTGCGGCAGAGCCTGCGGCTGGCCTTCGTGGCGGCACTGCAGCACTTGCCACCGCGCCAGCGAGCCGTGCTGCTCCTTGTCGAGGTGCTGGGATGGTCGGCCGCCGAGGTGTCGCAGGGCCTGGGCATGAGCGTCGCGGCGGTGAACAGCGCGCTCCAGCGAGCGCGCGCCACGCTGGCGACGCGCGAGGTGGCGCCCTCCGACAGCGTCCTGTCGCCACATGAGCAGGCGCTCGTCGACCGCTACGTACACGCCTTCGAGCGCTACGACGTCGACGCACTCGCCGCGCTGATGCACGAGGACGCGACCATGGCGATGCCGCCGTTCAGCTTGTGGCTGCGGGGCCGCGAGTCGTATGTGGGGTGGCTGCTCGGCCGCGGCGCGGCCTGTCGCGGCTCGCGCACCATTCGCGTCGACGCCAACGGCCTGCCTGCTTTCGCGCAGTACAAGCCGGCCGACGACGGCACCTGGCGACCGTGGGCCCTGTGCGTGCTCGAGGTCGAGCGCGGCGCCGTCGCCGCGCAGACGTTCTTCCTCGACACGGCGACGCTGTTCCCGCGCTTCGGCCTGCCGGACCACCTGGCGTAGAAAGCTCAGGGCTCAGGGCACAAGGCTCAGAAAGCCTCGGCTCCCGGGAAGATCACTGACCGTCGGCCATGGCCGACGGCTACGAACCACACTTCCGCTCGTGGCGGTCGACGGCTCCACCTGCGGTTCGTGGCGATCGACGAACCACCTTCCGTTCGTGGCGGTCGACGTTCACGTCGACCGACGGCTGCCGGCCACAGGCCGCCTGCAGCCCGTCGCCTGTCGCCCTGCCCGACGGCCGCATGGGACACGCGGCCCTACCGGGTGGCCGCCTTGATCGCGGCGATGTCCTTCGGGTCGTACGGCGTGCCGTCGCGCCGGAACACCTCGTGGAACCACACGGCAGGCTCGCGGTCGACGTAGGGCCGGCGCCACGAGTCCCATGGCAGGTGCGTCTGCGCCTTCCCCTGCACCAGTCCCCAGTTGATGGCGCCAACGCCGTGCTTCTTCAGGATCGGCAGTGAGCCCTCGAACGTGCTGCCGTTGCCGCGCGCCATGTACTCGGTGCAGATGATCGGGCGGTTGTAGCCCTGCAACTGCCGGATGCGCGCCTCGAGCTGCGCGGGCGGGTCGTAGCTGTGGAAGGTGACGATGTCGGAGAGCACGACCTGCACCCGATCGATGGCAGCGAGCTCGCCGAGCTTCGACCAGTCGCCGCCGCGCCAGAGACCGCTCGTGAGCGGCTGCGTCGGGCCCGACTCGCGCGCCCAGGCGAACACCTGCGGCAATAGCGCCAGCACGAGCTCGCCCTTGTTCTTCGGCTCGAGGCTCGCGTACGCGGGGTCGTTCATGTTGTCGACCTCGTTCCACAGGTCCCACGCCAGCACACGCCCATCGTCCTTGAAGCGGCCGACGACGGCCTTCACGTAGGTCTCGAGGCGCGGCCAGTGCGAGGGGTCCTCGAGCGCCACCTTGCCCGGGCTCTGCACCCAGCCGGAGTTGTGCACGCCGGGCCGCGGCGGGCGCTGCGGGCCGACGGCCGGGAACGGATCCCACACCGAGTCGAACAGCACGATCATCGGCCTGATGCGGTGCTTCGCGGCGATGCCCAGGAACTGGTCGACGCGCCTGAGGAAGCCCTCGGGATCCTGCTGGTACGCGAGGTCGTGCAGGAACACGCGCATGGTGTTCATGCCGATGCTGGCGGCCCAGCCGAGCTCCGTGTCGATGCGCGCCGGGTCGAAGGTCTCGGCCTGCCACATCTCGAGCTCGTTGATGGCCGTCGCCGGCACGAAGTTGGCCCCGACGAGGAAGCCCTGGCGCGCGTACCAGTCGCGCGCCTGCTGTTCGGTCCATCGCGGGCCCGCGGACGCGAGGGCGCCGTGCCCCAGCACCAGCACGAGGGTGACGAGCCGCAACGCGGCGTGCCTGAGTGACATGGGTCAGGACTGTACACCGGGTGCCGGGTGCCGGGTACGGGGTACGGCAGTCGGCAGTAGGCAGTCGGCAGTCGGCAGTCGGAAGTCGACGTTGAAGACTCGCCGATGTGCGCCTGCGGCGCGCGGCGAGTTCGGCGTTCGGCGTTTTCGAGTGGTATCGTCGGCGCGGACCACAACCATGACGACACTCTGCCGGCACGCGGCGCGCGTGCGCACGGCCTTCTGGCCCGTCCTGATCCTGTGCGTCGGCCTGGGCGCGGTGGCAACGCTGCTCGCGCAGCCCGCGCAGGTGTCCGGCCCGAAGCGGCTGAACGTGCTGCTGATCATGGCCGACGACCTGAACACCGACCTGGCGACCTACGGCGGGCCGGCGCGGTCGCCCAACATCGACCGGCTCGCGGCGCGCGGCCTGCGCTTCGACCGCGCGTACACGCAGTACCCGGTGTGCAACCAGAGTCGATCGTCGATGCTCACCGGACGCCGCCCCGACGTGACGGGCGTGCTGAGCAACCCGGGGCGCAACCCGATGTCGCCCCACTTCCGGGAACGGCTCCCGAACGCGGTGACCCTGCCGCAGCTGTTCCGCAACAACGGGTATGTGTCAGCCCGCGTCGGCAAGCTGTTCCACTACGGCGTGCCGCTGGACATCGGCACCGGCGGCCTCGACGACTACAAGTCCTGGGACATCGCCATCAACCCGCGCGGCCGCGATCGGGAGCTGCTCGACAAGGTGTTCACGCTCGTCCCCGGGCAGTTCGGGGGCACCGTGAGCTGGCTGGCAGACGACGAGGGCGAGGATGCCCAGCACACCGACGGCATCGGCGCGGCGGAGGCCGTGCGCCTGCTCGAGCGATTCCAGCGCGAACAGAAGCCGTTCTTCCTCGGCGTGGGGTTCTACCGCCCACATACGCCCTACGTCTCGCCTCGCCGCTACTTCGACATGTACCCGACCTCCGGCATCACGCTGCCCACGCTGTCGGCCGACGACACGGTGCGCGAGCCGAAGGCCGCCTACCGTCGCGCCAACAAGGAGCAGGACGCGATGACCGACGCGCAGCGGCGCGAGGCCATCCAGGCCTACTACGCGGCCGCGACGTTCATGGACGCGCAGGTCGGCGTCGTGCTGGCCGCGCTCGAGCGACTGGGCCTGGCCGACAACACGGTGGTGGTGTTCACGAGCGACCACGGCTACCACCTGGCCGATCACGGGCTGTGGCAGAAGCCGAGCCTGTTCGAGCACTGCGCCCGCGTGCCGCTCGTGATTGCGGCGCCTGGCCGCGCGCGAGGCACGTCGACGCGCGCCCTCTCGGAACTGGTCGACCTCTACCCCACGCTCGCGGAGATGGCGGGCCTGACGCCCAGCGACCCGCTCGACGGCCGAAGCCTGGTGCCCGTCCTCGACACGCCCGATCGCACGGTGCGCGACGCGGCCTTCACGCAGGCCTACAACGGCTACGCGGTGCGGACCGATCGCTGGCGCTACATCGAGTGGGCCGAGGGGCGCGAGGGGCGACAGCTGTACGACCTCGCCGCCGACCCACAGGAAACGCAGAACCTCGCGACAGCGCCCGCACACGCGGACGTGGTGGCCGACCTGTCGGCGAGGCTCGCCGCGTACCGGCAGAAATAGACGCGCGAGCCCTGACTCAGGGAACGACCTTGACGCGCCGGCGCCTGGCGGCCTCCCGGAGCGAAGCGTCCAGGCAGGCCAGCGGGACTTTGAGGCGCAGGGCGAGTTCCAGATAGGCCGCGTCGTACACGCTCAACGTGAGGTCGCTGGCCAGCGTTGACAGGTCGGTCAACGCCAGGGCCGACATCTCGTGATCCACCGTGCATCTGAGGGACAGCAGCGCGTTCAGGGCCAGGCCACGCTCCCTCGACGTCAGCTTCTTCCGCCGCTCGAGCACCAGCAGCACGTTGGCGACCTCGACCGGCCACAGGGCCGGTACGACGAGTCGCATGCCCTGCCCGACCCGATCGAGCAGGGCATCTGTTTCAGGCGTGGCCTGGCCCGGGTGGACCCACGCCACGGCCAGGGAGGCGTCCACGACCACCTGGTCCATCAGCGTCGACCGTCCTCGATGGCCGACCGGACCTCCGCGTTCGAGAGCCTCGCGCGCCCCTTCGTTCGCCGGCCGATCTCCTGGCGCAACTGATTCAGGTCGAGGACAGCCTGGCGCACCTGTGCCAGGCTCCGCGGCCCCTCAGGGACGATGCGCGCCACGACCTTGTCGTGGCGGGTGATGACGACTTCCTCACCTCGACCAACACGCTCGAGGAGTTCCCCGAACCGGGTCTTGGCTTCGAACGCGGTGACGGTGGGCATGAGAGGGTCTCTCGAAATCGACCAGACGTTGACCAGTTTACGTTTTGCCCATCGCCATGGCAACGATGCCATGCCGGCCCGGTCGTGCCGCCCGCCCGTGACCGGAACGGGGTCGGGCAGGGCGTCGGCATCGGGATCGACCTGGACACTCTGCGCAACGCGGTAGAGACGCCGAGTGGTGAGTTTCCGGACGATGGAGAGGCGCTCGGCCCTCGGCGATGAGTGGAGCCGGGCGCGCCTCGTGGCGCGTTCATCGACGGGTCGTGGCGCCTTGCGACAACGCGCGGCGCAGGTACGGCTCGAGGCCATCGACCATGCGCTGGAAGCCGAGTTCGGTCGGATGGCTGTCGTCCACCGTGCCATCGCCGTCAGAGCCGAGCAGGCGCGCACTCGGCACGATCGTGATCCGCGTGTCGCCGGCCTTGCGCCGCGACTCGTGGATCCGCCGGAGTGACGCGTTGGCCACGGCGACATCCGCGGCCTTCTCCTTGCGGAAGCGCAGGTTGGGGTAGATCAGGTGCTCGACCAGCACGATCGGCGTGTGCGGACGGGCGGCCCGGATGATGTCGATCAGTGCGGGCATGCGCTCGGCGACCTGCAGGGGCGTCATGTTCGGCAGCGCGTCGATGACGAACGCCGCCGGATCGAGTTCGGCCAGCAGGCGCGCGACCTCAGGCTCGGCCTTCGCGCTCCCGGAGAAGCCCAGGTTGATGACCGCGACGTCGAGCCGGCGCCCGAGGATGGCCGTGTAGCTCATGCCCGGGCGCGACGCACAACACCCCTGCGTGATCGACGTGCCATAGACCACCACGGGCTTGGCCCTTGACGGTTCGTCGAAGCGGAACGACGCCTGTTCCGGCACGCCGATCTCGAGCCGGTCGACGCCGTTGTAGAGCGGCAGGTAGAGGCGGAACTCCCGCGACTCCGGCGTGAGTCCAACGATGACGCTGGCGTCGTTGGTTGGGGACTCGAGGGGCCGGGCGCCGCCAACGAAGCGCCATGCACCGGCGTCCCTGGCATACAGGTCGAGCCCGCTGACGCCGGTCGCGGGCATGTGGGGCAACGCCAGCCGGTCGCGGGTCACGGTCCAGCGGACACGCACGCGTGTGGCGTTGCTGGTGAACCGCACGCTCAGTCCAGCCGACTGTTGCGACAGCTCCCACACCGCGTCGGGCACATCGTCCTTGGCCCGCGCCGGAAAGCGATCGAAGTCGCCGGCGGTGTCGGTCCACCCCTTGCCCTCGACCACCGCGGGAGTCACGCGGTGCCACGTCAGGGCCACCGGCGGCTCGGGGGCGGCCGGTTGGGCGGCCGCGAGGGCCGGCATGAGGGCCATCAACAGAACGGGGAGACGGGCTGTGGTCGGCGGGGCAGCGAGTGCGGTGGCCCAGGCGGATCGGAGCAGTCGGAGCATGGCGGTGGCGGTCTCTCGGAGAGAGCCTACATCCATCGCATTCGCAACACGCGTCCCGCCGCATCGCTACCGCGTCGCGGGTCGCATCATGGCAGCACCGTGAAGCCCTCACCGTTCCTGAGGGCGCGATCGAAGGTGTACGTCGTGCGTGCGCCACCTGCCCGTCCGAGTTGTCCGAGGAGATAGTCGGAGAAATCGGCCTTGCCCTTGACGTAGGAGGCCAGGGCGCGACGGACCAGGGCGTCATCCTCGACGACGAATGGTGGCGTCGTCAGCAGCCCCCGGACGGTGTCGGCGATGTCTGTCCGTGACGCGTTGTACACGCCCTCCAGCACCCACTCCAGTTCGCAGAGCACCGGGCTCGTGACGAGACAGCGGTCACCAGCGGTCGCCGCGCCTTCGATGAGCACCCGCGCCCGGCGCGCCTGGCGTTCGTCGTCGCGGACGAGGAAGCGGATGAGCACGTTGGTGTCGAGGGCGATCACCGGCGCGTCCCGGGCGACACCCGTCCAGCGCGACGCCGCACAGCCGCTCGCATGTCAGCGAGTGACGCTGGCCGGGCGGGTGCGAGACGGTGAAGCGCGCCGAACAGGTCACTGGCGGTCGCGCCGCGTTCGCGATCGAGGGTGACCCGCCCGTGCTGGTCCGCGGAGACCCGGAGGCGGTCGCCGACCTTCAGAGCCAGGCGGTCCCGGATGCCCTTGGGCAGCGTGATCTGGCCCTTGGATGTGATGGTGGTCGTGCTCACGCAGCCTCCTTACGAATGGCACGATAACATGCCAGTCGTAAGGCGGTCCATCCGGCTGGCAGAGTTCCCCACCCGGCTGAGACGGATGACCTGGCGTCCTGCAGCCTTCTGCCTTCGTTCTTCACTGTGCGGCATTCGGCATCGCAGCATCACGGCATTCCCTACGGCCATCCGCCGAACAGATCCTCCCAACACGCCGCAACCTCATCACGCTGCGCCTCGGGGATCGACGGTGTGAACGGCAACGCATCGGCAGTCGACATGGCGTCGAGCCACGTGGCGATCGCCCCCACGTCGCGCGCAATCACCGCCGGCGACACGCGCGTGAGGTCATCGTCTGGCCGGTGGTGGAAGAAGCGGCCGCCGTCGCAGTTGACCCGGTAGTGGAACACGCCGGGAATGCCCGTCGCGATGAACGGGAAATGATCCGCGTACGGCACCACTGCGGTGATGGTCTGGTAGCGCAGATCGGCCGCGTGCAGGTAGGGCCGGAACGACGCCTCGAAGTCGGGATGGGCATTGATGTACAGCTGCAGCCAGCCGAGATGCGACCCGAAGCTGTCGAGGTTGTACATGCAGCGGCCGCGCGTCGCGATCTCGTCGCGGTGCGCACGCACGTAGGCGGCCGAGCCGACCGAGAGCTGTTCTTCCGCGCCGAACGAGATCAGCCGGATCGTGCGCCGCCGCGGCAGGGGCGCGAGCAGCCGGGCGATCTCGAGCACGCCGACCACGCCCGACCCGTTGTCGTCGGCACCGGGCGAGTCGGCCTGCGTGTCGTGGTGCGCGCTCGCGTACAGGATCTCGTGGGCGAGGTCGGTGCCCGGCAGGTCGATGACGACGTTCTGCGACGTCGCCGGCTCCATGCCGCCGACGACGCGGCAGCGGGCTTCGGTCGCCCCCTGGGCCACCCAGTGCCACGCGTCCTGGTGCGCCACGTTCAGCGTCGGCACCGCCCCGATGTCGGCCGTGTACGACGGAAACATGCCGTCGGCGCGCGGCGTGTCGCCCGCGTAGCGCGTGTCCACCATCAGCAGGAACGCCGGCTGGGCCGCGATCAGGCGCTGGTACGCCGCTCGCGACTCGATGTGACACCCGAGGTGGATGACGGCCTTGCCGCGCAGGTGCGAGAAGTCGTCGCGCTGGTAGTCGGTCGGCGTGATCGTCGCGATGGCGCCAGACCGCCACTCGCCGCCCGTCCCCGGCGTGCTGCTGAAGAGCGAACAGGCAAAGGCATGCCACGCGTCGCCGATGCGCACCTCCAACTGCTCCTCGCTGACGACGCGGGAGCGGACTGGGAACTCCTCGATCCACACCGGCGCGCCCAGGCGGCGGCCGACCTCCGCGACGTGGTCGGCGGCGGCACGTTCGCCGTCGGTGCCGGCGAGCCGGATGCCGATGTCGCCGGCGAGGACCTGCAGGTCGTGAGCGATGCGGTCGGGAGATGCGTGCAGCATGGCGGCCATTATTGCCGCAAGCGCAACGAGTCGCCCCTCACCGGCCGGGACTGCTGCCCAGGATGAACGCGACGATCGGGGCAGGGTCGGGCAGGGCGTGCGGGTGGTGCCCGATACCGGGCTTGTGGATCACGTTGATCCGGCCGCCAAGCGCCTCGAAGCGCGCCGCAAGGATCGCCGTGTTCTCCTCGACCGGCACCACATCGTCTGCATCGCCAACGACGTGCAGCACCGGGATGCCCGCCCGCGCGATGGCGCCGAGTTGATCCACCGGATTGTGCGCGTACGCCCGCCCTTCTTCGTCGGTCAGGCCATACGCGTCGAGGCACGCGCGCCAGTCGCGCGGACTGCCCTTGCCGCGCCCCGTGCCGCCGGGCCAGCTCTGGATTCGGCACACCGGGGCGTCGGCGTAGAGGGCGCGGACCTTGCCGGGATTGGCGGCCGCCCAGTTGTACACGAGCAGGCCGCCGCGACTGTAGCCGGCGAGCACCGGCTGGGCATCGAGTCCGAAGCGACGCGTCCACACGTCGTACGCGACGCCCCACCGCGCGACGCCGCGCGGGCTGCCGTACTGGCCGGCGGCGGAGGCATTGTAGGCGATGTGCCAGCCGCGGGCGAGCAACTCGGCGTCGAGTTGATGCCAGAAGGCAATGCCGAAGAACTCGGCGACCCACAGCCACGGGCGCCCGGGCGCGGGGGTGCGAGGCACCGCCACCGTGAAGCGCTCGCCGTCGACCTCGAAGTCATGGCGATCGAAGCCCAGGTAGCTGGTCACCGCTCCCGGAAACGGTGCGGGCGTGGAGCTCGGAGCCTGGGGCTCGGCTGCCGGGAACTCGCGGCTGGCGGCCGGGGGCGCGATGCCGGATGGCGCACCCGCGGGCCCCTGGGGGTGTGCGGCCAACGGGCCCGCAAGGGTGCACAGGATCGCGAGGGCGGGCCAGCGGAGCAGGGCGTGTCGCATGACGATGGGACACATTAGCGGGGTCTCCCGTCTCTCGCGTCAACAGAATCGCGTCTCTCGGCCGCCGGCCCCCGCTCCCGGGCGGGATGTTCCGCCAGGCGCAGCGTCCCATCTGTCCACACACCGTGATGTGTAGTAGCGTGTGTAGATGGCGACGAACCTGGCCCTCGACGACAAGCTGCTCGAAGAAGCCTTGAAGATTGGCGGCAGGGCCACGAAGAGGGAGACGGTCACCGAAGCACTGCAGGAGTACATCGGTCGCCGCAAGCAGGCGCGCATCGCCGAGCTCTTCGGAACGATCGACTACGACCCGAAGTACGACTACAAGAAGCAGCGGCGCCGCCGATGAAGGTCCTCGTCGACACGTCCGTCTGGTCTCTCGCCCTGCGCCGCCGGGCACCGGCGCATGCGGCGGTGGACGAGTTGCGTCGTCTGGTCGTGCACGGACGCGCCGGGATCGTTGGCCCTGTCCGGCAGGAACTCCTCAGCGGCATTCGTGACCGGGCCGTGTTCGAGCGACTCCGCGACCATTTGCGGGCGTTTCCAGACGAGCCGATCACGTCCGAGGACTACGAGCGCGCGGCAGACTGTCTCAACATCTGCCGGGCGAAAGGGATTCAGGCCTCGAACACGGACTTCCTGCTCTGCGCCGTCGCCGAGCGAGCCCGTTTCCCGATCTTCACGACAGACGACGACTTCGTGACGGTCAGCCGCGTGCTGCCGGTGCGTCTCCACAGGGCGGATCAGGCGCCCCAGCCCTAGCCTCGGACGCTCGGGGAGGCGGAAGCGCGTGTGGACGTCGATGCCGCAGCCCGGCTGCAGTGGCGTGGTGAGCGCAGGTGTGGGAGTGGCGCCAGGCACCTGCGGCCGGCGGCGGGGTGTTGCTGCTGGTACACGACGATCGCGCCGAAGAGCCGCACGGAAGGCCGCGATACTGCGGCCGGCGGCGCGTCGCGATCCGCGAGCGTCGCCGGCACGGTTTCAGGAGCGGAGGGGTGTCGACGGCAACTACGCGCGCTCGGTCGTGACCTGTCCTCGCGCGCGCTGAGAGTGCAGCCTCCCGGCGCGACGCGCCGCGCGGCGCGCGCGCCGGCGTGCAGTACACTCGGGCAGCGTACGGGGTACGTGGAACAGGAGTGAGGCCATGACGATCTCTGCACACACACGCCGGGATTTCCTGACGACCGTTGCCGCAGCGGGAGCGGTGTCCCTGGTTGCACCGCGCGGCCTGGATGCGGCCACGCAGCGCCGCAGCATCGGAGCCAACGATCGCATCCGCATCGGCGTCATCGGGTGCGGCGACCGCGGCATCGGCGTCGAGATGGCCAGCGTGCACCAGCACGCCCAGGCCGAGAACCTCGAAGTCATCGCGGTGTACGACCCCTGGCGAGTGGCGAGCGAGACCGCGGCGGCCAAGGCGAAGGAATGGTTCGGCACCGACGCGAAACAGTGCCGGTCGGTCGAGGAACTGCTCGACCTCCGCGAGGTCGACGCGGTGTTCATCTCGTCGCCCGATCACTGGCACGCCGCGCACCTCGAGGCCGCCACCAGGGCGGGCAAGCATGTCTACGTCGAGAAGCCGATGGCCAACGAGATCGGCGAGCTGAACCGTGCGTACGCGGCGGCGAAGGCGTCGGGCGTCGTCATCCAGGTCGGCACGCAGCTGCGCAGCTCGGGTGTGGCGGCGGGCTGCCGCGAACTGCTGAAGTCAGGAAAGCTCGGGAAGATCTCCCGCATCGATCAGATCCGCAACGGCGACAAGCCGTACTGGTACCAGTACCTGAAACCCGACGTGAAGGCGGCCGATCTCGATTGGAAGGTCTTCGCCAAGGACCGCACGAAGAAGGCCTTCGACCCGATCCTGTATTCGGGCTGGTTCGGCTACTGGGAGTTCTCGCAGGGGCCGGTGCCGCAATGGGGCGTGCACTTCCTCGACCTCGTGCACTACATCGCCGACCTCGGGATTCCCGAGACGTGCGTCTGCCTGGGCGGTGTCTACACGTGGAAGGACGAGCATCGCTTCACCGCGCCAGACCAGGTGGACGCCCTCTGGCAGTATCCCGACGGCCTGATGATCAGCTACACGACCAATTTCGGGAACAGCGCCGGCAACGTCACCCGCTTCAGTGGCGACAAGGGCCTGCTGAAGCTCGACTGGTCGAACGCCACCTACAGCCCCGAGGGCGGCATCAATCGCGACGGCTCGATTCGTGGCGAGAACACGGTCGAACCCATCGAGCAGACCGACCACTGGGTGAACTGGTACCGGTGCATGCGCGACGGCAAGACGCCGAACGCGTCGCTCGACGCCGGCTACCAGCACTCGGTGGCCAGCATCATGGCCACGATGTCCTATGAGACGGGCCGGCGGGCGCGCTTCGACAAGGTGAAGCGCACCATCACGCTGGACTGATCGAGACGGGACCCGCCGGGGCGCCGTCGACGCGCCCCGGCGGTGGCATTCGGTCGGCGGGCGATCCGCTACCGCATCAGGCCAATCACGATGAGCGACACCATCGTGAGGCCCGTGACGATCGCGGTGGTGCCGATGGCGTAGCCGAGCACGCGCAGCCAGCGCGGCGGAGCCGTCGTGCGGATCGCGTCGAGGGTCCCGGCTGCCTGCATGCGGGCATACTCGCCGGGACGCTCGCGCTGCATTTCCTCTTCAGGCACGACGCCGGTGAAGATGACCGGGTCCATCGGGAACTTCTCCGGGCGGAGGTGCCCGTTGAAGAAGTGCAACGTGAAGATGAAGCCCACGGCGAGCAGCGCTTCCTCGCCGTGAATCAACAGGGCGACGTTGAAGGCCCACCCGGGCATGAACCGCGAGAAGAACGCAGGGAACCAGAGCAACAGCCCCGATGCGCCGATGACGCCCATGCCCCAGAACACCGCCCAGTAGTCGAACTTCTCCCAGTAGGTGAAGCGGTCGAACGCCGGACGTGGCCCCAGGCCGACGAACCACTTCACGTGGCCGACGAAATCGGTGATGTCTCGCGGCTGCGGCACCATGGACCGCGGTCCCCACAACATCCCCCAGTCCTTCTCGCCCACGACGCGTCGCCCGACCCGCACGAGGTGGACGATGAAGATCGCGATCAGCAGCGTGGCGCAGGCGCGGTGGATGTTCCCGGCCGTCGCGAAATCCGGAAAGAGGCGCACCACCCTGCGTGCCCAGGCGGTCTCGTGGAACACCAGGGGCAGCCCGGTCATCGCCAGGCCGAGGAACGCGATCATCAGGAAGATGTGCAGCGTGCGGTCGACGGCGTCGAAACGCCGGACGAATCGTCCCGTCTCGGTGGTCATGACTGTTCAGTGTCCTTCGGCGCAGCCGTGGGCTCGGCTTCCGACTCGGGTGCGGACTCGGGCCCGGGCTCGGGCTCGGACCGCGACGCCATCTCGGAGTGGGCGCGGTTGTGACGGCGACGCTCCATGGCGCTTCTCGGCAACCACAACATCGCGTGCAGTCCGAAGAATCCGAAGGTGCCGACGAGCAGCCAGTGCATGAAGCGCGAGGCGTAGTACAGCTGGGGGCTGCGCTCGGCGTCGTCCTTGTCGGCGTGGGGATCGTACTGCGCGTACGCGGGCGTGGCGTCCTTGTGGCACTGCTGGCACGTCGCGACGATCTTCGCGCTGGAGACCATCGACCGCGGGTCCTTCTGCGGATGGATGTCGTGCGCCCCGTGGCAATCGGAACACTTGGCAATGCGCTCGAATCCCAGGGAGGTGATCTTCCCGTGGAACGTGTCGCGATAGGTCTTGAGCCGATCGAGGTGGCAGGTGCCGCACTCGGCGACCATGTCCATGCGCCACGCGCCGCTGGCGACCGGCTGCGTCTCGTGCGCGGTATGGCAATTGACGCAGGTGGCGCCCACGGTCTTGCCGTCCGCGCGACGCGCGGTGGCATGCACGCTGGCCGTGTAGGCCGTCACGGCGTCATCGTGGCACGTGGAGCAGTCCACCTTCTCCAGCTTGTCCTCGTGCGGCAGTTCCTTGCCGTCGAGGTCCGCATGGCACGTCGTGCAGCTCATCTCCTCCTTGCCGTGCACGGACTTGGCGTATTTCGACGCGTCCACGGCGATGCTCTGCCCGCTCTCGGCCGTGGCCTCCGGGTCACCGTGACAGTCCATGCAGTCGGCGTCGGTGATCTCCACGGGGGCGTCCGCGGGCTGCGCTGCAGCGGCGGCCACCGGTGCCGGAGGAGGGGCAACCGCCGGCCGCGACGCCAGCGTCGGCACCACACACAGGCTGGCCGCCCACGCAGTGAAGGCAACGACGATGAGGGAGTGGGAACGCAGGGTCATGGACGAGTCGCTCCAGAGCCTACCGCATGATCCTTGCCGAGGCGAGTGCCAAAGGCAGGCACACCACTGAATCGTCCAGGGCCGCGAAAGAACACCCAGGCCGCGGGGAATAGTCCCCGGTTTCGGCCGGGCGATGTTCGCGGCCCTGTCGCGCGATCGTCGCTGGAACCTGGCCCCGGAGCGGTCGTTCCGGCTCGCTCGGGGCCGCGAGTTCTCAGGGGTCCTACGCCGCGGCCAGGCGCGGCTTGCGCGCCAACAGGCCGCGCACGATCCGATCGAGCCCGGCGAACGTCCCGCTGCCTGTCGCGAAGATGACGACGAGCGCGGCCAGTTCCACCAGGTTCTTGTTCACGATCAGGTAATTGCCCTCTGACGGGATCGTGTAGAAGTAGCCGATGAACGGCGGGTTGCACAGGTAGAACAGCAGCAGGAAGCCGATGCCGCCGAGGCTCGCCAGCCGCGTGAACAGGCCCAGGATGAGGCACGCGCCGACGATCGTCAGCCCCCACATCGTGATCGTGTCGGCGTAGGCCAGCAGGTTCGGGTTGGCGGCCATGCCCCTGAACAGCTCCGCGAACGGCCCGCGCGACTGCTTCATGTAGCCGGCTGCCGACCACGAGTCGGCCGTGAGCTTGCCGAGACCTTCGTACAGGAAGTGCCACCCGACCAGCACCCGCATCAGCGTGATGCCGACCATCGCCCAGTGAGACGCCAGCGTGCCCGTCATCATGCCGCCCCCCCGACCTTGAAGTCCTCCGGCCGGAACGCCAGCCGGGCATTTGCCTCGATCGCCTCGTTGACCTTCAGCACCGCCACCGCCGACTCGTAGGCGACCTCGGCCGGGCAGTTGAGCGTGGCCTTGCCGCGCACGGCGTCGAAGAAGTTCTGCAGGTGCGGTTGGTGGTACGGGTCGGTGAGGGTCACCGGCACCTTGTGCCGATCAGGCGCGACCGACTCGCGGACGTCCGCGATCGCACCGCCCTCCTTCTCCTCCTCCTTGGCCTCGGGGACCTGCGGGGCGCTGATGTAGCCCTTCTGGATCCAGTCGTCCCACGCCGGCGCGTTGGGGTCGCGGTAGAGCGAACCGGGGTTGTTCCCCTCGGACTCCGAGAGGGTCAACGTGCCCTGGTCGCCCATGAACGTCTCGAAGTAGCCCTGGCTGCCGTTGGTCGTCTGCGTCTGGTAGTACGCCTTGGCCGGGCCGTTCGGCGTCATGTAGTCGTAGACGACCATGACCGTGTCGTACCACTCGTGCGTCTTCGGGTCGTAGTACAGGAGGCCGCCGCTGGCCGTCACGTGCGTCGGGTTCGAGCCGAGGAACCAGCTGTAGATGTCGATCTGGTGCGACCCGAGGTCGACGATCGGGCCGCCGCCCTTGCCCTTGTACCAGCGCCAGTTGCGGAACTGGTGCATGTCCTTGAAGCCGAACTGGGTGAGCGTCTCCTGCGGGATGGCGTAGCGCTCGGGCGCGCCGAGATCGGCCGCCACCGCGCGGTTCCACTGGCCGTTGACCGTGACGATGCGACCGAGCAGCTTGGCCTCGTTCAGCAGCTTGCCGTGACAGTGGATGTAGCGAGGATTGGATCGGCGCTGATGGCCGATCTGCAGGAGCTTGCCGGTCTCGCGCTGGGCCAGCACCATGCTACGGGCGCCCTCGAGCGTGTTGGACATCTCCTTCTCGCAGTACACGTGCTTGCCGGCCTTGAGGCACGCGATCGTGTGCTCGGCGTGCCAGAAATCGGGCGTGGCGATGACCACCGCCTCGATCTCGGGATGCTTGTCGAGCATCTCGCGGTAGTCCACGTAGCCGGTCACCTCGTGCTTGAAGCGCTTGAGCGTGTTGACCACACGCTTCTGGTTGTACTCGGCCCAGATGTCGCACACGGCACGGAAGCGCAGCCCCGGGATGCGCAGCATCGCCTCGGTGAGCACCTGCCCCTGCGAGCCGGCGCCGATCAGGGCGACGTTGATCTCCTTGACATCACCCTTGGCCGCCGCGCGCGGCGCGACCGCCGCCTGTGCCGTCGCCTCCTTGACCTGCTTCTGCTTGCTCCACGCGTAGCCGAAGAGCCCCAGCGCCGGGACCGTCGAGAGCCCCATCAGCACGTCGCGGCGATCGAGCTTGCGTTGCCCGTCGGCCGCCGCTGGTGCCGCCTTGTCCTTGCCGTCCTCGCCCGCCATCATGCGTCTCCTGTCTGCAGGGCCGCTGGCCCCTCGTTGTGAACACCGCCGACGTGCCGCAGGTCGGCCTCGGCCGGCCCGTCCTGCCCGTGATCCTCGAGCACCCAGGCCTCGAGTCCCGGGCTGCGCGCACACAGCGCCTCGATCTCGTCCAGGCCCATCAGCATGCATGCGGTGGTCAGTGCATCGGTCACCGCCGTCACCGCGAGCCGTGGTGCCCCGTCACCCGACACGTGCCCCTCGGGGGCCGGCCGCGGCGCCGAGACCCACGCCGCCCGCCGCCCGCGCACGGGCTCGCCCGTGCGCGGATCCACGATGTGATCGCCCTTCCGGACCCCGGACGCGCCGAGCGACGTCTGGCACGCCGACAGCCGTGCGATCACTCGCGCGGGCGACGCCGGATCGCTCAGGGTCAGGGGCCATCCCTCGCCATCCTCGGGGCCGTCGAGCGCCAGCACCGAACTGAAGCCGCCGTGAACCAGGGCCACGTGCAGCCCCCAGTCCTCGAGGACGTCCGCCATCCGGTCCACCGCATAGCCCTTGCCGATGCCGCCGAGATCGAGCCGGACGCCGGCGCGGGTCGCACGCACCAGGCTCGCGTCCTCGTCCAGTTCGATCGACGACAGGCCGGTGCCGATCGAGATGTCGAACGCCCCGTCGGTGAGCTCGAACATGTGCCGGGCGATGACGAGACACTCCAGAGTGTCGCGGCACACGCGCGTCGCCTCACCCGCCTCGAGCCTGTTGATCCGCGAGATGTCGCTGTTGGCGATGAAGCGGCTCAGGTCGCGCTCGAGCCGATCGGTCACCGCAAACGCGGCCTCGGCCGCCTGCGCCGCATACCGCGCGTCGGGGTGCAGGGCATGCACCTCGAACACGGTGTGCATCGCCTCGTGCGAATGGCGCCGCGCGTCGCGCGCGCGGCGCCCCTCGATGCGGAGACTGGTCTCCTCGTCCAGCGGCCTCACCTCATCCCAGCGACCACGTCCCGCGGTAGTTGTGGCGGACGTACTGATCGGCCTCGGGCTTGTTGGTCACCTTCATGGAGGCGGCATCCCACATCAGCCGCTCCCCGGGGAAGCGCATCGCGACATTGCCGAGCAGCACCGCCTCGGTGAACGGCCCGGCGTAGTCGAAGTCGGCCACCGCCTTGCCCTTCTGGCGGATCGCGTCGAGCCAGTTCTTCTCGTGTCCGCCGCGGCCCCCCTCGACGCGCGGCAGCGTCTTGGCCGGCCGCTGGAAGGCCTGCATCGCCGACTCGGGGATGAGGCGCGGGCTCTCCGAGTACGTCTCGCACCACATCTTGCCCTTGTCACCGACGAAGATCGTGCCCGATTCCGGCAGCTTGCGATCCGGCTCGAGCTCGGGCGGGAGCTCGGGGAGGAGCCCGCCGTCGTACCAGTGCAGCGTCACCGGCGGCATGTTGCCGCGCGCCGGGAACGTCAGGTGGATGAGCGACGACGGCGGGTAGCTGTCGTTGTACTCGACACGCTGGCCGAACCCGCGCTGGCCCGGCGCCGGGGGCAGGAAGTTGTACCCGAGCGACGAGATGACGCTGGTCGGTGCGCCGAGCTTCAGGATCGTGAACGACGCGTCGAGCACGTGGCAGCCCATGTCGCCCATCGCGCCGGCGCCGAAGTCCTGCCACGCGCGCCAGCCGAACGGGTGATAGGTCTTGTGGAACGGACGCACAGGCGCCGGGCCGAGCCAGAAATCCCAATCGAGGCCGTCGGGCACGGCCATCGCCTCGGTCGGGCGCGGCATGCCCTGCGGCCAGATCGGCCGGTTCGTCCAGCAGTGCACTTCGCGCACCTGGCCGATGGCCCCTGCTTCGAGCCACTCCTGCATCAGGCGCAACCCTTCCTCCGAGTGGCCCTGGTTGCCCATCTGCGTGACGACCTTGTACTTCCGCGCCGCCTCGGTCAGCGCACGCGCCTCGGTGATGGTGCGCGTGAGCGGCTTCTGCACGTACACGTGCTTGCCGAGCTGCATCGAGGCCATCGCGATCAGGGCGTGCCAGTGGTCGGGCGTCGCCACCAGCACCGCGTCGATGTCCTTCTGCTTCTCGAGCATCACGCGGTAGTCCTTGTACATCGTCGCCTTGGGCACCTTCGCGATCGTGTCGCGACGCTTCAGCGCCTCCTTGGCCGCGGCGCTCTCGTCGATGTCGCAGAGCGCGACGACGTTGTCGCTCTTGATCACGTTGAGCAGGTTCGACGTGCCCATGCCGTGGATGTAGCCGACCACGGCGACGTTGACCGTGTCGCTGGGCGCCTGGTAGCCCGTGCCGCCGAGCACGCGCCGCGGGACGATCGTGAAGCCGGCGGCCGTGGCGGCCGTGCCCATGAACGCGCGTCGGGAGACCTGGGTGGGTGATTGCTTGTCACTGCTCATTGCTCTGCTCTCCTGTCCATGTCACGCACTCTCTCTCCGCGAGGCCGTGGTCTGACCCGCCAGGGAGGCAGGTCGGCTCGCGACACGTTCACGCCAGATGTGCCCGACGTCGATGGCGGCACGGGCAAAGTCGTACCAGCGCAGCTTCGACCCGGGGATGTCGTGCCAGGCTGGCAGCACGAGTTCGTACAAGCGGTCCTTCCGCGAGGGTTCGCCCGGGGCGACCGGCGTCCGAAGATACCGCGCAATCAGCTCCACGTCGAAGATCCAGGGACTGCGGAACGGCTCCGCGAAGAGCGCCGCGGTCGCCTCGTTGACCCGCAACACCTTGGCGCCGCACTGCGTGTCGTAGACCGCCAGGTCGAGGGCATGCGACACCGCCGTCGCGAAGATGCGCCCGAGGTAGTGCCGTGTCGCCTTCCTCCTGATGTCACGCCCGAGCAGCTGGAGGCGCGATCCGAGGACGAACTCGATGGTGGGGTGGCCGTGGAGCACGGCCAGGAAGTCGTCGACGGCACGGAGGGGCGTCGAGAGGTCGGCATCGAAATAGCCCACGAGCGCCGCGCGCTGCGCGAGCGCCGCGTGCACGCCGGCCCGGACCGCCTCGCCCTTGCCGCGATTGGGGGTGTGCCTGACGGTCGTGACGCTCTGGGGCGCCGCCGCGCGCATGCTCTCGAGGATCGCCCCGGTCGTGTCGGTACTCCCATCGTCGACCATCACCAGCTGGACGCCGGGTCGCGTGCTGACGAATGCCAGGAACGCGGCGCTGTCGAGCCGGGCCGCTTCGTTGTAGCACGGAACGACGAGGGCCAGCTCGGGAGGCGTCATCGCAGCATCGGACCGCCGGGCATGTCCCCGTCACCGCGGGCGACACTTGCCACGTAACGCTCCCACAAATCGTGCTCGACGTACAGGGCCTGCAGCACGTCGGGCCTGAGGCCGTAGAACTCGGAGACGTAGCGGTCGCCGAGCGACGCGTCGAGCGCCGGCGCGTGTGCGAGCG
>NZ_JBIINP010000291.1:0-4206 GCF_044337415.1 Luteitalea sp. | reverse complement strand
ATCGCGGCAAGCACCAGCACGAGTCCTTCGCTCCACGTCACGCCCTGCGACGAGCGGTAGGCAAGCAGCCGGAGGTAGTAGCTCCAGGGCTGCGCATGGTCGGCCGGGTTGACGCCGCGATCGAGATAGGTCCCGGCGCCACGGAACGGCTCGAGGAGGCTGCCTGGCGAGGTGAGGAACGACGAATAGAAGAGGCCCGCCACGCCAACCGCCAACATCGCGCTCGCGAGCGCGGCTCGTCGACGGCGCGGATCGGCCAACGGGTGCGGCCACGGCGTGGTTCCGAGCGATCGGCCGGCGACGGCACTCGCGACGAGCGCCACGGGCAGCACGATGACCGCCGTCTCCTTGGTGGCGGCGGCGAGCCCCGCGGCGACGCCGGCCAGGACGAACCAGGCCGTGCCGCCTCCGGTCGCGACACGCCCGACGCCGGCCACGAACGCCAGCGTGAAGCAGGCGAAGAGCGCTTCCTGGATGTACATCCGCGAGTAGAAGACCATCGCGGGCGAGAGCGCCATCAACCAGGCGCCGGCAGCGGCGGCCGTCCGTCCGATGCCGGCCGACAGCCAGGCCAGCACGAGGATGGTCGCCGCCCCGAAGGCGGCCGTCACGCCGCGGAGGGTGCGCTCGTCGAGGGCGGCCAGGGTGGGCTGGCCGCGCAGCCACGCGGCCGGCAGGGTCAGGTAGTAGAGGGTCGGCCCGTGATGGTCGAGCGCGTCGTAGCGGTACTCGCCGCGTTCGAGCAGCGCGCCGAACTTGACGGCCTGGTTCGCCTCGTCATGGTGCATCGGTCGCTCGTCGAGCCTCGCCAACCGCAGTGCGAGGCCAACGACGAGCGCGATGGCGAGCAGGGCGCCGAACGACGCCCGGGTCACTTGGGCAGGCCGTAGACCTCGACCTCGACGTAGTGGTTCAGATCGTTCGTCGTGTTCCCGCGGGAGTACAGCCGGACGTACCGGCCACGAGCCCCCTGTGGATCGATCAGCCGCCCCTCGGCGACCTCGATGTACTCCTTGTCCTTGCCCTGGGCCAGCTTCGACGAGTTGTCGTGGTCGTTGTTGAACACCGTCACCACGCCGGTCTTGAACGACGCGTCGTTCGAGACCTGGACGATGACGTCGCGATAGACGCGCGCCTGGGTGTGGTAGTGCCACAGGAGGATGGCCGACAGCGGGTGCGAGGCGCCGAGATCGATCTGCACCCACTGCGCCCCGGGCCCGAGTTCGACGAAGTAGCCGTCGCCGCCCGCCTTCTGGCCATCGGTGATCATGTCGAGGTCGCCGATGACCGGCTGCGAGTCGCTCGACGTGACCGTCTTCTTCTGCGACAGCAGGACGGTGCCCTTCGGCACGTAGAACGGCCCGCGCGACTTGCCGGACACCTCGAGGTTGGCACTCTTGATGTTGGTGGGCGTGCCGATGAACATGGGCTTCGGGAGCGACAGCTTCAACTCCACCTTGCCCGCGGGGGCCTGAGCGCCAAGGGGTGCCAGAGTCAGGGCGAACACGATCAGGCCAGCGAATGTGCGTGTAGTCATCGAGGGTCTCGGCCAGGGGGCAGGTGCACGGCGCTCTCCGCCGTCTCCGCGGAGTGTATGTCCGACGATTTGGGGGGGTCAAGCCGCGCCCGGGGTACTGGACGTGGTGGGTACCTCCGCCACGTCCAGGGTGGGCGAATCGCGGTGGGGGGCTGGGTCGTCAGCGTGACGGCGAGCCCACAAAGAGCGAGGGACAGGATCCGCATGCCGCCGACGATCCACAAGCGGTGACCGGGCGCTCTCTACTTCGCGACGAGCAACCTCTCGACCGCTTCGCGCCCCGTCATGCCCGGTGTCACGCCCAGGGCTGCGGCCGCGTGGCTCACTTCCAGGATCGTCGCGCCGAAGAGATCCTCTGGCTCGCGCAGCGGTACGGCTGGCGTGCCTCGGGCGATCGCCACGGCGAGGCTGAACTCGTTCGCCGAGCGAATGTCGTAGATGCCGCAACCGACGAGGCCGTTGGACGTGTGAATCGCGCAGTACTGCCCGCCCGGCCACTGGTAGGTCGAGCCGACGGCCTGCCCGCCGTCGAACTGCAGGGTGCGGTGTTCAGCATGAGGAAGCGACATGCCCATTCTCCTTGACTTCGCGCCGAGCGACCGGTCGTTCGATGCGGCGCTCGCCGAGGACGCCCGGGCGACACGGCCCACGCGTCCCTCCTGTTTCCGTGTCGATCAGTGCGACGCGACGACCTTCGGTGTGATCCCCATCTGGTGGAAGAGGAACGCGTAGAGGTCGGCGTTCGTGTCGAGCATCTTCGAGACGTTGCTCGCGCCGTGACCCGACGCGGTCTCGATGCGGATGAGCGCGGGGCGCTCGGGGCTGGCCAGGGCCTGCAGCGTGGCGGCGTACTTGAACGAGTGCGCCGGCACGACGCGGTCGTCGTGATCGGCTGTCGTGATCAGCGTCGATGGATAGCGCGCACCGGCCTTGATGTTGTGCAGTGGCGAGTAGGCGCGCAGGGCCTTGAACTCGTCGGCGTTGTCGCTCGACCCGTAGTCGGCAATCCAGTTCCAGCCGATCGTGAACGTGTGGAAGCGGAGCATGTCCATCACGCCGACCTGCGGGAACGCCACCCGGAACAGGTCTGGGCGCTGGTTGATGACGGCCCCGACCAGCAGCCCGCCGTTCGAGCCGCCCTGGGCGGCCAGGCGGTCGGCCGAGGTGTACTTGTTCGCGATGAGCCACTCGGCAGCGGCGATGAAGTCGTCGAACACGTTCTGCTTCTTCAGCTTCGTGCCTGCCTCGTGCCAGCGTTCGCCGTACTCGCCGCCGCCGCGCAGGTTCGCCACCGCGTAGACGACCCCCTGTTCGAGCAGGGCGATGCGTGACGGGCTGAACGAGGGCGTCTGCGAGATGTTGAAGCCGCCATACGCGTACAGCACCGTCGGGTTCGAGCCGTCGAGCGCGAGGCCCCTGCGGTGCACGACGAACATGGGCACCTTCGTGCCGTCCTTGCTCGTGTAGAAGACCTGCCTCGTCTCGAAGCGGCTCGGGTCGTAGCCCTTGATCTCCGGCGCGCGGAAGACCGTGCTCTTCTTCGTCGCGATGTCGTAGCGGTAGATGCTCGCCGGCGTCTCGTACGAGCTGTAGGTGTAGAACACCGCGGTGTCGTCGCGCTCCCCGCCGAAGCCACTGGCCGAGCCGATGCCGGGCAGCGCGATCTCGTGCTCGAGCGTCCCGTCGAGGGCATGGACGTACGCGCGCGTCGAGGCGTCCTTCAGGTAGGTCAGGAAGAGCTTGCCGCCGGCCGTCGAGGCGTTCTGGAGCGGCTCGGCGCGTTCCGCGATCACGGTCTTCCAGTTCGCTTCCGCCGGATTGTCGGGATCGACGAGGACGACGCGCCCGTTGGGGGCGCCGTGATCGGTCTCGACCAGCAGCATCCCGCCCACGTTGTCGACGACACCGAAGCTGTCGTCACCGATCTCGGCGACGAGCGGCTTGAAGGTCGTCTCGTTCCTGGAGAAATCGCGGACGAACACCGCGTTGCCCTTCTTGCCCTTGCCGCGGTCGGACACCGTCAGGATCGCGAATCGCTCGTCGTCGGTCGTGCGGACACCGTGGAACCGCTGCGGGTTCTTCGCATCCTCGTAGACGAGCGTGTCGGCCGACTGCGGCGTGCCGATGGTGTGGAAGTAGACGCGATGGTCCTCGTTGCGTCCCGACAGCGCCTGGCCCGGCCGCGGCGCGGGGTAGCGGCTGTAGAAGAACCCCCGGCCGCGCCACGCGACGCCCGACACCTTGACCCACTCGACCTTGTCGGCGAGCGTCTTCTTCGTGGCGAGGTCGATGACCAGGTAGTCCTGCCAGTCGGATCCGGACCGCGAGACGCCGTAGACGGCGTACTTGCCATCCCTGGAGGGCGAGAACGTCGTCAGCCGTGAGGTCCCATCCTTCGCGAACGTGTTGGGATCGAGGAGTACCTCGGGCGTCCCCTCGAGTCCGACCTGGGTGTAGAGGACCGACTGTTCCTGCAGGCCGGCGTTCTTCGTGAAGAAGTAGCGCGTGGCGCGCCGCGACGGCGCCGTGTACTTCGGGTAGTCCTGCAACACATCGAGCCGCGCCCGCAAGGCGTCGCGGAACGGAATGGTCTCGAGGTACCCGAACGTGACGGCGTTCTGTGCCTCGACCCACGCCTTCGTCTGGGCCGAGTTGTCGTCCTCGAGCCA
>NZ_JBIINP010000369.1:0-2873 GCF_044337415.1 Luteitalea sp. | reverse complement strand
CGACCCGCGCCGCAGCGCGACGCGCGTCAGCCCGCCGGGCACGATCACGGTCTGCTGGCCGGCCAGGATGTAGGGCCGCAGGTCGACGTGCCGCGGCTCGATGCGGTCCTCCAGGAAGCACGGCGCGCACGACAGGTCCAGCGTCGGCTGCGCGATGTAGTTGCGCGGGTTGGCGAGGATCCGCTCGCGGAACTGCGACCGCTGCTCCGCGGTGCTGTGCGGCCCGATCAGCATGCCGTAGCCGCCCGACTCGCCCACCGCCTTCACCACCAGCGACCCGAGGTTCTCGATCACGTGATCGCGCTGCACCGGGTCGTCGAGCAGGAAGGTCTCGACGTTGCGCAGGATCGGGTCCTCGTCGAGGTAGAACCTGATGATCGCCGGCACGTACGCGTACACGGCCTTGTCGTCGGCCACGCCGGTGCCGATGGCGTTGGCGAGCGCGACGTTGCCGGCGCGATAGGCGTTGAACAGGCCGGTCACGCCGAGCTGCGTGTCGGCGCGGAAGGCCAGCGGATCCACGAAGTCGTCGTCGACGCGGCGGTAGATCACGTCGACGCGCTGCGCGCCCGACGTCGTGCGCATGTAGACGATGTTGTCGTGGACGAAGAGGTCGCGGCCCTCGACCAGCTCGATGCCCATCTGGCGGGCGAGGAAGGCGTGCTCGAAGTACGCCGAATTGAACACGCCGGGCGTGAGCAGCACGACGGTGGGATTCTGGCGGCCCTGCGGCGACAGGTCGCGCAGGGTGCGCAGGAGTGCCTGGGCGTAGTGATCGATCGGCCGGACGCTGTAGCGGGCGAGCAGGCGCGAGAACGTGCGCTTCATCACCGCGCGGTTGGCCAGCATGTACGACACGCCGCTCGGCACGCGGAGGTTGTCCTCGAGCACGGCGAACTGGCCGTCGGACAGGCGCACGAGGTCGGTGCCGGCCACCGACACGTAGCGGTCGCCGGGCACGCGCAGGCCGCGCATCTCGCGGCGGTAGTGCGGGCAGCTGACGATCAGCTCGCGCGGGACGACGCCGGCGCGGAGGATGCGGCCCTCGTTGTAGATGTCCTTGAGGAACAGGTTCAGGGCGGTGATGCGCTGGGTGAGGCCCCGCTCGAGCTGCCGCCACTCGTCGCCGGTGATGATGCGCGGCAGGAGGTCGTACGGGAAGATGCGCTCGGTGCCCTTGCTGTCGCCGTAGACGGTGAAGGTGATGCCCTGGTGCAGGAAGGCGCGGTCGGCCACCTGCTGGCGGCGCTGGAGCTCGGTGGCCGGAAGGGTGCCGAGCTGCTCGAACAGGGGGGCGTAATGCGCGCGCGGCGCCTCCGGCGCGCCGAACATCTCGTCGTAGGCGCGTCCGAGGCTATAGGCGTTGAACAACGGCGCCTGGGGGACGGACATCCCCGGCGTCTCGGCAGTTGCCATGCGTCAGTAGACCAGCCGGACGGCACTTTTGGCGACGCTACGGCGCCACTTTGTTCCACAGACCGCAATTTGACATTTGAAATTCGAAATTCTCGGGGCGCGGGCCTTCGGCCGCGCGCCTCGGGATATTCGCGCGAGCGACGGCCGCAGGCCGAGCCGCCGCGAATTTCAAATGTCGAATGTCAAATTGCTAGAGGAAGGTCAGGCCCGGCTGCCGGAAGTCGCCCTCCAGAATCGTGGTCGACGGCGCCCCCAGCCACTGATCGAGGACGCGCGCGTAGACGCTGCGGAAGTCCGTCTGGAAGCGGACGTCGCCGTTGTTGCTCTCGAGTGTCGGGTTACCGGGCGTGTCGCGCAGGTCGGGGGCGGTGCCGTAGAGGCCGCCGTTCACGCCGCCGCCCATCACCATCATGGAGCTCGCGGCCCCGTGGTCGGTGCCCTGGCTGCCGTTCTCGTACACGCGGCGGCCGAACTCGGAGAACTGCAGCACGAGGCTGTCGTTGAGCAGGCCGTGGTTGCGCAGGTCCGTGTAGAACGCCAGCAGTGCGTCGTCCATGGTCGCCATCAGGCGGTAGTAGGCGCCGTTGACGTTGTTGGGGTCCTGGGAGGCGTGGGTGTCGAAGCCGCCGGTCTGCACCCAGAACACCTTGGTGCCGATGCTGCGGACCATGGCGCCGGCCACGGCGCGCAGGGCACTGCCCAGGCCGGTGGTCGGGTAGGTCACCGTTGGCGTGTAGGCAGCCACGGAGGCGACGCGGTCGAGCGTCTCGAAGGCGGCGCGCGAGGTGGCCGACACGAACGACAGGTGCGGGCGATCGACGGGCACGTGCGACGCGATCCGGGTGGCCGCCTGCCGGGCGAAGAGCGCCTCGTTGCCGGTGTTGGGGCTGCTGAACGCGTACGTGCGGGGGTCGGGAATCGCCGGCACGCCAACGAACCGCGACAGCAGCGTGCGCGGCGTCTCGCGCACCGTGTTCCAGCCGGTGAGCGGGTCGACGGGCTGGGGCATCAGCTCGAGGTAGCGCCCAAGCCAGCCCGGGCCCGACGGGTTGGACGGATCGGCCGTCGACCAGATGTCGGTGCCCTGGAAGTGGGATCGGCTCGAGTTCGGGTAGCCGCTGCGCTGGATCACGGCGAGGCGGCCGTCGTCGAAGATCCGCTTCATGCCCTGCAGGCGCGGGTGGAGCCCGATGTTGGTCCCGCCCGTGTCGGCGCCCACCTGCAGCACGTTGCCCTGCGGCACGGCGATGCTCGGGCGGCGCTGGTAGTAGCCCGGGTTGCCGTAGGGCACCACCATGCTCAGCGCGTCGTTGCCGCCGCTCAGGTACAGCACGACGAGGTTCCGCGACCGCGCGCCCTGCGCCCGCGCGATGTCGGACAGGAAGGCCGGCGCCGCGAAGCTGACGGTGAAGGCGGCGACGCCACCCTTGATGAACGTTCGACGGTTTGGAGCCATT
>NZ_JBIINP010000034.1:0-34686 GCF_044337415.1 Luteitalea sp. | reverse complement strand
GAGTGGCTGTACCACGTGACCGTGATGGGCACGCCCTCGGCCACCGAGCCGTGGGGCTGGCAGGTCGATGGGCACCACCTGATCATCAACTACTTCGTGCTCGGCGATCAGGTGGTGATGACACCGAGTTTCTTCGGCTCGGAACCCGTGATCGCCACCAGCGGCAAGTACGCAGGCACGAAGATCCTGCAGGAGGAGCAGGCCGCCGGGCTCGCCTTCGTGAACGGGCTCGACGCGTCGCAGCGCACGCAGGCCATCCTGCACGCCGCCAAGACCGGCAACGACAACCAGACGGAGGCGTTCCGCGACAACGTCGTGATCCCGTATGCCGGCGTGCCGGCATCGTCGCTCACACCGGCGCAGAAGGCGGCGCTGCTCGACCTCGTCGCGCTGCACGTGGGCACGATGGACGACGGGCATGCGCGCGTGAAGATGGCCGACGTCAAGGCTCATCTCGACGCGACGCACTTTGCGTGGATCGGCGGCACTGCGCCAGACAGCGTCTTCTACTACCGTATCCACAGCCCGGTGGTCCTGATCGAGTTCGATCACCAGACGCCGGCCGGCCTGCGGGGCCGCTATCCCGCCGGCGTGCCCTTCCGCGAGCATGTGCACGTGGTGGTGCGTACGCCGAACGGGAACGACTACGGCAAGGATCTGCTCCGGCAGCACTACGCACAGCACCGGCATGCCGCCTCGCGCGGCGAGCCGATCCCGGGCCTGGCGCTCGACGCCCTCGCGCCGCGCTGACCCGTCAGGGCGGCGGCTGCCGCGACGCGTCGAACAGCGCGTGCATCTGCGCGACGGCGTGCTCGAGCAGCACGGCCCAGTGCCGCCGCGACTCCTCTGCGGAGGCCCGGATCTCGGCGCGGAGCTCGTCGCGGATGCCATGCATCTCGGCGCGGAGCGCGTCGCGGATGCCGTGCATCTCGCCACGCATGTCCTGCATCGCTGTTCGAAGGTGGTCGCCGGTGCCGAGCAATTCCGCGCGAGTCGCCAGCGGGGCAGAGGTGGCATGAATGACCATCACCAACTCCTCCCGAGTGCGCACAATCTGCGTCTCGACGCCTTCGAGCCTGGCCTCGATTGCCTCGACCCTGGCTGGCAGTGATCGCAGGGAACGAGCGTTTTCTTCGAGTGATTTCACGCGTTCGTCCAGTTCAGCCCGCATGGGAGCTCCTTCCTCGTGGCCAGCCCCATCGCTGACCCGCCAGAAGAGCTTTGCCAAGCCCATGCCGCCCGCGGGACGACGACGCTAGCATCGTCGCGGCACCGGCTCAAGATGGGGCGCGGCACCCCGCGCCCAAGGGCGCAATCGACGCGATTCGGCACCCCGTGCGATGCTGCCGCACATGGTGAGCACCCTCCTGCGCCCGGGCGACCAGGCCCTCGTCGCCGACGAGCGCCGTGTCCTCGAGTCGCTGCGCGACCTGCTGGTGAGGCTCGAGGCGACGCCCGACAGCCTCGAGGCCCTCGCGCGGTCGATCCAGCAGCTCGACGAGCTGTTCCTCGTGGTGATCGTCGGCGAGTTCAACGCCGGCAAGAGCGCCTTCATCAACGCGCTGCTGGGCGCGCCCGTCCTCAAGGAAGGCGTAACGCCAACCACCGCGCAGGTCAACCTGCTGCAGTACGGCGACACCGCCACGCGCGTGGAGCGGTCGCCGCACCTGCACGTGCTCACCGCCCCGGTGGAGTTCCTGCGCGAGATCGCCATCGTCGATACGCCGGGCACCAACGCGGTGATTCGCGAGCACGAGGCCATCACCGCCGACTTCGTGCCGCGATCCGACCTCGTGCTGTTCGTGACGTCGGCCGATCGCCCCTTCACCGAGACCGAGCGGCAGTTCCTGACCGTCATCCGCGACTGGGGCAAGAAGATCGTCCTGGTCATCAACAAGGTCGACCTGTTCGAGACCGACGCCGACCTGCAGCAGGTGCTCGGCTTCGTCGCCGAGCACGCCACGGCGGTCCTCGGCAGTGCCCCTGACACGTTCCCCGTGAGCGCGAAGCTGGCGATGCGGGCCAAGCAGGGCCAGCCGCAGGACTGGGCGCCGAGCCGGTTCGAGCCGTTGGAGCGGTACATCCACGAGCGCCTCGACCAGCGTGAACGCCTGCGCCTCAAGCTGGCCAACCCGCTCGGCATCGGACAGGCGCTCTCGTCGCGCTACCTGGAGGTCACCGAGGGGCGCCTCACGCTGCTGCAGGACGACCTGCGCCTGCTCGACGACGTGGAGAAGCAGCACGCGGTGTACCGGCAGGACATGGACCGGCAGTTCGAGTTGCGCATGGGCGAGATCGAGAACGTGCTGCTGCAGATGGAGCAGCGCGGGCACGCCTACTTCGACGAGATGCTGCGCATCGGCCGTGTCGTGGACCTGCTGAACAGGAGCCGCGTGCAGGACGGCTTCGTGCGTGAGGTGGTGGCCGATGCGCCGGTGCAGATCGAGCGCAAGGTCTCGGAACTGATCGACTGGATGGTCAGCGCCGACCTGCGCCAGTGGCAACAGGTCAACGCGCACCTGGCGGAGCGTCGCCGACAGTACCGCGACCGCATCGTTGGCGATCCGGAGCTGGCGACGTTCCACGTCGAACGCGGGCGCCTGCTGGAATCGGTGGGCAAGGAAGCCCAGCGCGTGGTGGAGGGCTTCGATCGGCAGCGAGAGGCCGCGTCGCTTGCCGAGGGGGCGCGCAACGCCGTCGCGGCATCGGCCGCTGTCGGGGCGGGCGCGCTCGGCCTGGGGACGCTGGTCACGATCGCGGCATCGACCGCCGCGGCCGACATCACCGGCATGGTGCTGGCCGGTGTCCTGGCCACCGTGGGCCTGTTCATCGTGCCGGCGCGCCGGCGCAAGGCGAAGGATGACCTGCGCGCCAAGATCCGCGACCTCCGCGAGACGCTGGCGCGGGCCCTGCGCACGCAGTTCCAGCAGGAGGTGGTGCGCAGCACCGAGCGGCTCAACGACGGCATCGCGCCCTACAGCCGGTTCGTGCGGGCCGAGCAGCAGTCACTCGGCGCCGTGCGCGAGGCGCTGGTGACCAGCCAGGGCGCGCTCGCCGAACTCCGCGCGCGAGTCGAGGCGATCGCATAGACGGGGTACGGGGTACCGGGTACCGGGTACCGGGTTCGAAACCTGGCACCCCCGGCAGCGCGCCCCGCAGCCCCGTCCTGGCACCAAAGAGCCCTGCCCCCTGCCCTCCGTACCCGGTACCCGGTACCGGGTACGGAACCCGCACCTCGTCAGCGCACCACCGATGTCCGCCATCGGCGACTGAACCAGGCCTCGAGTGCCGGGCTCGGAGAGCCGGCCCACCTTCCCGTAAGCCGTCAGCCCATGTGATCCGGTACCCCGTACCCGGTACCCGGTACCCGGTACCCGGTTCCAGGCCCGTGTGATACTCCCGCGCATGCGTCACTGGCTGCTGCCCGCCGCGACCCTCGCCGCCCTGTTCGCCTGCGCGTGGCCCGCCCGCGCCCAGGATCTCGACCTCGTCAACGCCACCGTCATCGACGGCACCGGCGCACCGCCTCGCGTGGGCGCGCATGTGCGCATCCGCGACGGCCGGATTGCCGCGGTGGGGCAGGGGGCGCTGCCCGACGCGGCGGGCGTGCGGCGTATCGACCTCGCCGGCCGATCACTCATCCCGGGACTGATCGATGCGCATGCGCACATCGCCACCCCCGATGCCGCCAGGCGCGCCGTCGAGTCGGGCGTCACGACGGCGCGTGTCCTCGGCGACATGTTCCTGCAGGCGCTCGGCACGCGTGATCTGGTGCGCGGTGGCCACGTGCCCGGACCCGAACTGCTGGTGTCGAGCAGCATCATCAGGCCCTCGCCAGGCATGGCGTTCTACCAGGCGTACCCGCAGTTCGGGCGCTTTGCGTCGGGCCAGCTGCGCGGTGCCGACGTGATCGCGGAGGTGGTGCGCGCGCAGGTCGCGCGCGGTGTCGACGTGATCAAGGTCGGGGCGAGCGAGCGGGCGGGGCTCGCCTCGACCGATCCCCGCCGCTCGGAACTCACCGAGGACGAGATCCGCGCTGCCGTGGACGCGGCTCGCGCGGCCGGCCGGCACGTGGCCGCGCATGCCCACGGCACGCCCGGCGTGCGGGCCGCCGTGCGCGCCGGCGTGCGCAGCATCGAGCACGGCACCTACGTGGACGACACGACGCTGGCGGAGATGCAGCGGCGCCAGACCTTCTTCGTGCCCACGCTCGCCGTGATGAGCCCGCTCGGCGATCCACGCGGCAACTCGACCGACGATGTCGCGCTGCAGGTGCGCACGTACCACATGATGGGGCCGCTGCGTGCGGCCGTGCGCAAGGCGAAGACGCTGGGCATCCCGATCGCCGCCGCCACCGACGGCAGCTACGCCGACGGCGACGACACCGGCCGCATCCGCGTGGCGCACGACATGGAGTTGCTGGTGCAAGCGTGCGGGTTCACGCCGCTCGAGGCGATCAGCGCCGCCACCGCCACGGGTGCGCGCGTGCTCGACATCGCGTCGAGAACCGGGACGATTGTCCCAGGCCTCGAGGCCGACCTCGTGGTGCTCGACAGGAATCCCCTCGACGACATGACCGTGCTCTTCGAGCCGCTCGTGGTGATCAGCAACGGGCGCGTGGTCGTCGATCGGATGTACTGAGTGCCGCCGAGGTAGGGCCGGGTGTCCCACCCGGCCGTGAGCCCAACGGCGCGATGCGGACATCGCGCCCTACCGTGAGCGGCCCTCGCGCTCGTACGTGGCGAGGAGGTCCTGCAGTCGCTTCACGACGTCGGGATGCGCCGCCTGCAGGTTCGTCGTTTCCTTCGGATCTGCCTCGAGGTCGTACAACTGCACGGCGGGCCGGCCGTCGGGTGGGGCCCCGATGTCGGAGGCGCGGCCGTCACCGGGCGCGAGCAGCAGCTTCCACTTGCCCTGCCGGATCGCGAACGCACCCGCATCGCTCTGCATCACGATGGCCTCGTGCAGCGGCGTCGTCGTTGACGGGTTGCGCAGGACCGGCATGAAGCTCACCGAGTCTTCCGCGGCGCCGTCGGCTACCGAGGCGCCTACCGCGTCTGCCACGGTGCGCAGCACGTCCGAGATGACGATGGTGCGGCTGGTCACGCCGCCCGGCGCGACCACGCCGGGCCAACGCACGATGAACGGCACGCGCGTGCCGCCTTCGTACAACGTGTGCTTGGTGCCGCGCCATCCGCCCGCGGCGTCATGGCCGCGCGGCAGCAAGGAGGCGATGCCGCCTGCCGGTGCCGGGCCGTTGTCGCTCGCGAAGATGACGAGCGTGCGCTCGGCCTGGCCCGTGCGCGCCAGTGCGGCGAGCACGGTGCCGATGGCCGCGTCCGTCTGCGCCACGAAGTCGCCGTAGGGGCCGAGCGTCGTGCGCCCCACGAACGCGCCGGTGGGCAGCATCGGCGTGTGTGGTGCGGCGAACGGCACGTACAGGAAGAACGGCGTGCCGGCCTTCGCCTGCGTCTCGATCACGCGCACCGCGCGCGCCGTCACCTCGTCGAGCACGGTCTCCGGGCGGAACGACGGTCCGGCCGCGCCCGGCCGATAGAACCCCGGCACGCCCTGCGGGATGCCCGGCAGGCGGCTCGTGGGCTGTTCGACCACGCGATTGCCGTCGACGTAGACGTAGTCGCGCATGTCCAGGGAGGCGGGGATGCCGAAGAACTCGTCGAAGCCGACAGCGAGCGGCCCGCCGGTGATCGGCTGCGTGTAGTCGATCCAGTCGGTCGGCCCCTGCGTGGTCGTGCGGTCGACCGTCGCGCCAGGCTTGGCGGCCCAGTGCAACCCGAGGTGCCACTTGCCGACGACGGCCGTGTGGTAACCACGCGCCTTCAGCATCGACGCGATGGTCGTGCGGCCGGGCTCGATCAGGGCGTCGCCGTTGCCCCACAGCACGCCCTTCTTCAGCGACGTGCGCCACGAGTACCGACCCGTCATGAGCGCGTAACGCGTCGGCGTGCACACCGACGAGCTCGTGTGGGCATCGGTGAACCGCAGGCCCTCGCGTGCGAGCTGGTCGAGGTGCGGTGTCGGGATCCTGCTGGCGGGGTTGAAGGCCGTCACGTCGCCGTAGCCCTGGTCGTCGGTCAGGATCACGACGATGTTGGGCGGGGGCGCCTGGGCGGCAGGGTGGAGGCTGGCGAGGGCGCCGGTGAGCACCACGGCCAGGAGCGCGGGCAGTACGAGGCGCGCGCGCGCCTGGCGTCGTGTGGGCATGGGGATTTACCGGAGCATGGCCGCCATCAGGCGGTCGAGCGTTTCGTATCGCGCTCGCGACGGCTCGGGCATGGCGCCCGTGGTGGTGTCGAGTCGCAGGACTCGCGACGGCGCGCTGCCCGCACTCGCCTGTCCGAGGCGCGGCCACTCGGGCAACCCCTGTCCATTGGGATCGCCCGTGCGTGCGAAGTTGGTCCAGTAGCCGCCGATCTGATCCGACAGCGCGCGATCGGCAGGTGTCCACGTCACGCCCTTCACGCTGTCGAGCGTGCCGAACACGTACTCGATCTCGCCGGCGTGCCTGGCGCCGACGTCCTCGGCCGTGACCGGCTTGCCGTTGCGGACCTGTCCGGGCGCCACCGGAATCGTGCGAGAGAACAGGTAGCGGTACACCGGCGCGTTGCCCGTGGCGCGGTGCGCCTCGATCCATTTCCACGTGCCGTACCCGATGAACAGGTCGCTCGCCAGCGCGGCGGCAGACTCGAGCGCCTCGGCGTCCGATCCGGCCGGATAGGCCTGCAGCAGCGCGTCGGCGGCGGGCCCGAACTGCTTGCGCGTGGTCTCGGCGAAGCTCGCCGCCGTGGGGCGGGTGGCGGCGAGCGTGACGCCAGACCGCGACTCGTCGGCATTCCAGCCTGCGAGCAGCGGCACGGGCGCCTGCCGTCCGGCGGCAAAGGTCGCTGCCACCGATTCGGGCAGCACCACGCCGTCGACCGACGTGGAGAACCACGGCTGCCAGGTGGCCGCGGCCTTGAGCACGGCGCCGGCCTCGAGAGTCCGCAGCGCGTCGACGGTGGTCGCGCCGAGGCTGGTGCCGAACTTCTCGCCGTTGGCCTCGGCAGCGGCCTTCGGCGCGATCGGGAGCGAGCCCCCGAACGGCGCGCCGCTCTCGCCAATCACCTTGTGGAACAGCCCGCGCGCCGAGGGCACGGCCATCAGCGTGCTCACGGCGAACGAGCCCGCCGACTCGCCGAAGATCGTCACGTTGGCAGGGTCGCCGCCGAAGGCCGCCGCGTTGTCGCGCACCCACTGCAACGCCGCCACCATGTCCTGCAGCGCGTAGTTGCCCGAGCTGCCGCGTGCGTCGTCTCGCGACAGCGCGGGATGGGCGAGGAAGCCGAAGACACCGAGTCGGTAGTTGATGGTGACCAGGACGACGCCGCGGCGCGCCAGCGACACGCCGTCGTGGCGCGGCTCGTGTGAGGCGCCCACCTGGTAGCCGCCGCCGTGGATCCACACCATGACGGGCAGCTTCGCGCTGGCGTCGGCGGCCGGCGTCCAGAGGTTGAGGTAGAGGCAGTCCTCGCTCGGTGCCCGATCGAACACGATGTCGTCGAACAGCGGCACCTGCATGCACTGGGCGCCGAACGCATCGGCCCGGCGCGTGCCCGTCCACGCCGCGACCGGCTGCGGCGCCTTCCAGCGCAGCGGCCCGACGGGAGGCGCCGCGTACGGCACGCCCTTGAAAACGCGAATGCGTCCGCTGTCGACGGTCGTGCCTTCGAGGAGCCCGCCGGTGGTCCTGACCTGGCTGTTCGCGATCCCCGTGCCCATGGTCGCCATCAAGGCCGCCGCGCCGAGCGTCGCGGTGGCGACTCGCCTCGCGCGCCAGGGCCTCATGCCCGCATGGCCTTCCAGGTGGCCAGGCACTTCTCCATGGTCTCGAACGGCGTGAAGCGGCTGCCTTCCTGTTCGATCAGGTAGGTCTCCACGCCGCCGACGGCCTCCGCCGCGGCGCGGATGTCCTTCCAGGGGGCGACGCCTTCGCCGGTGAGGACGTGGTACCCCTTGTCGGGGCCCTCGCCGGGCGCCCAGTCCTTGCAGTGGATGCTGGCGATGCGGCCGGGATTGGCCTTGATCCAGCCGACGGGATCCTGGCCGGCCTCGATGCAGGTGCCGACGTCGAGCTGGAGCACGAAGTCGCGCGGCGTGCCCTTCGCGATCACGTCGATCGGGCGCGTGCCGTCGATCGACATGAACTCGGTCTGGTGGTTGTGGAAGCCGGCGCGCATGCCGAGTGGCCGCAGCGTCTCGGACGCCGCGGCCAACTGGGCGGTGACGCGCTTCCAGTCGTCGAGCGTCTTGACGGCGCTGCCGGCGCCGGCCATCACGATGAGCGACGAGCCCATGATCTGGTTCAGCTCGATTGCCTTCTTCAGGCCCTCGGGCGTGAACACGTTCGCGCCGTTGTGGGTCGACGGCGCCTTCAGTCCGACATCGTCGAGCAACTGGCGGACCTGTCGGGCATACGCCGGATCCCACTGGTAGTACGGCGAGAAGAACTCGACGGCCTGGTAGCCGGCCTTGGCGACGGCGCGTACCGTGCCGAACAGGTCCTTGGCGAGTTCCTGACGGACCGAGAACAGCTCGAGGCCGACCTGGGGCTTGCCGGCGGCCGACAGCGCGGCCACGAACGGGGAAGTGACGGCCGCGGCGAGGAAGGCGCGACGAGACAGCGACGAACTGGCGGGCACGGGCATGGAACCTCCGGAACGTCGCGAGTCTGACACAACAGATGCGCGACGAGAACCCGGAGGCTGTGCCCGGCAGGAGCCCGAATCAGTTGCCGGCCGTGTTGGCGCCCTGCAGATCGGCGCCCGTGATCGGCACACCGAGTCGGGCCGACATCCGGTACAGCGTGCGGCGGTCGATGCCGAGCGCCGCGGCGGTCCGGGTGCGGTTGCCCGCGAAGCGCTGCAGCGCGTACACGAGGTACCGGCGCTCCAGTTCGTCGAGGGTGGGCATGTCCGAGAAGGGATGCGCACCAGCAGGCGTGCCCGCCACCGCGTCGACGCCGATGTCACTGGCCTCGACGACGGGGGTGCGGGCGGAGGCGACGAGTCGCTCGACCACGTTTTCCAACTCCCTGACATTGCCTGGCCAGTCCAACTGGCGCAGGCGTGCTATGGCTCCGCTCGAGAAGGTGACCGCTCGTCCGGCGCGCTGACTGGCGCTTCGCGAGAAGTGCTCCACGAGCACGGGGATGTCCTGCCGACAGTCCCGCAACGGCGGGACCCTGATCAGGAACACGGCAAGGCGGTAGAACAGATCCTGGCGGAATCGCCCGGCGGCGATCTCCGCTTCGACGTCGGCGCCGGTGGCCGCCACCACCCGGGCGTCGATGCGTACGGGAGCCGTGGCCCCCGGCGGGCGCACGGCGCGGTCCTGCAGTGCGCGCAGCGTCTCGGCGACACGGTCCATCGACGCAGGATCGGAGAGGACGATGACTCGAACGTCCTGCGATGCCGCGCGGTAGGCGCGGATGACATCGAGGCCGTTCGCACCGGAAGGGAATTCGAGACCGGTGACGACCACGTCCATGGTCCGACGGCGCGCGTGATCGAGCGCCTCGGCCGGGTTGGTGACGATCCCGACCTGACGGTCGGGTGCTGCGAGGACGCGCCCCAGTTCGAGGGCGCGGTCGCGGTCCTCGTCCACGATGAGAACGGTCCTGGTCGCCACCGCTGAGCAGCGTACAGAGGAGCGTGGCTGAGCAAATGCTGTCCTTGGTCTAGCTTCCACCAAGGAATCGCGAGGATTTCTGCCGATTTCGTGACTAGTTGCCGCGCCTGTGTCGATTCGCCACAATTTGGGTCAATGTCGTGATCGGGTGTGCGCGGGGTGGGGGGCTCGAGCCCCGCTGCCTGGCTGTCTTCCGAGCGCCAAGCGCCAGGCCCACGCCTGCCGACGACCGCCTGCCGCCTGCCAGCTGTGTTCGGAGCAGTCGAGCGAGGCTCTCTGGATCACGGATCAGGTGGGTAGGGAGACGGCTTGTACCCGGAAGGGCGACCAGGCGTCCGTCCATGTTCTTCAGGCGTCTTTCCGGGCTAGTCACTCCTGATGGCGACTCCTTGAACTCGGCCGCGCGGCATTTTCTGAAACATTGACGAGGAATGACAGTCAGCAGTGACTATCTATAGATAGTAAAAAGCAGGGATACTGATGATTATTATTGTGACAAAAGCCTCTATTTGTAGTGTTTCGCCACATCATTGCAGATGAGTGACTAACCAAGGGATGGTTCAGGCGTGCGAATCCAGGTTCGTGATCCGTTTCTGCGGATGAATTTCTGCTTTTCTGAGAACTACTGAGGCGCATGCGACTGGGCCGTGCCACGCCTGATCACGATTTCCGGTCAATTTCCTCGAAAAATCGCGGATCAGCACACTTGGCATGCCGAGTGCATATGGAAAGGTCAACAAGTTGCGCCGTGCGCCTCGGGGGAGGTAGACGGCACCGGCTCGTGAGGGCCGTCAGGGGCGCAATACGGCAGGCTCCGGCAGCATGTGGTTGCCGGGCAGTTCTGATTCATGAAGGCGGCGGACCTACGGGGCCGCTGCACAGGGGAGAAATGGAAATGAAGCTCGCCCGTCTCTTTGGTGCCGCGGCTCTGGTCGCCGGCCTCGCACTCAGCACGACCGCCCAGGCGGCGCCGATCTCGGGTTCGATCAGCGTCTCGGTGGCCGGCGTCTCGATCTCGCCGATCGCGGGGATCGACGTCGGCACGACCTTCACGCTCGCCGACCTGTCGACGGTCTTCCCGGTTCCCGCGGGTAACAACTCCATCGTCAACACGAGCACCACTGGTGACTTCGTGCCGGCGATTGCCCAGAACTTCCTGACGTCGCCCCTGACGGCGACGGTGGGGACGCCGCTGACGTTCTCCGGCGCGTTCGGCAGCTACAACGGTCTGGTGACCTTCGCGCATCTCAATCCGGGTGCGACCCCCAGCTCGCGCACGGTCAGCCTCCGCGCCGAGGGCACCTTCACGCCGGCCGGTCCGCTGGCTGGCTTCGACCCGAACTCCATGCGCCTGACCTTCGCGGCCACGCAGTCGGGTGTCGTGGCGCAGGACGACGAGAACGCGTCGTTCTCGCTGTCCTACACGATGGTGTCGCCGTCGCCGAAGGTTCCCGAGCCGGCCACGCTCGCGCTGCTCGGCCTCGCGCTCGGCTCGGCGGGCTTCCTGCGCCGCCGCCGCTAAGCTCCAATGATGTAACGGCTGCCGGATACGCACGCCCGCGTTTCCGGCAGTCGTGTGTTCGGGCCGCTTTGGCCGCGGCCTCCTGGCCACCGCCGCCAGGCCCGCCGGTTTCGAGCGCCCCCGCTCCCCCGGAGACGCCCGACCGGCCAGGAAACGTCCGCCGCAGGGCGGCCCCCGCCGTGGCTCCCCCCGCGCGGCCCGCTCTTCTCGGACCGCGAACGCCTCTCGCTCCTCACGGAGCGGGGGGCGTTCGTTTTGTCGGACGGCCGTGCCGCCCGATGGGCGCCGCGCCCGCCACTCCAGATCTCGAGGACGTTCTGTCGACAGGGCGGTGGGTGTCGGGGCCGTGCGTGCCGGCTCTCGGCGTAGGCGCACACCTGCCGCCCCGAGCCGCGTGCCGTGTGCGCAGCACCCGGGTCAGGCGTCCTGCCGTTGGCCCGGGACCGCCAACTCGAAGACCGTGCCGGCATCGCTCGATGTGCGAATGCGCAGGCTGCCCCCGTGCCACACGGCGATGGCCCGACCGAGTGCGAGTCCCAACCCACTCCCGCCCGTCCGCCGCGATCGTGACGGCTCCCGACGGTAGAACCTGTCGAAGACCCGCTCCCACTCGGCGGCGGGAATGCCCGGACCGGAGTCCACCACCTCCAGCCGCAGCCGCCCGGTCTGCCACGCATCGTCTGGAGCGGGCTCATCGTGCCCCCTGACGAGCACGGAGCCGCCGTCGCGGTTGTATTTGACGGCGTTGGCGATCACGTTCTCGATGGCCCGGGCCAGCAGCACCGGCTGTCCGTAGGCCACGAGGTGGTCGAGGCCTTCGTGACCCAGCGCGATGCCGCGGCTCCTCGCTTCCGCCTCCACCCGCGTGTACGCCGCGTCGACCAGGGGCCGCAGCGGCACTTCCTCGGCGCGCAGGTCGCTACTGCCTTCCTCGGCCCGCACCAGCACCATCAGTTGCTCGGCCATGCCGGCAAGGCCGTCGATCTGGCCCCGCAGGCGCTGCAGGGTCTCCTGGTACTCCGCCGCCGTCCGCTCGCGCCGCAGCGTGACGTCGATCTCGCCCCCCATCGCGGTCAGCGGCGTGCGCAACTCGTGCGATGCGTCGGCCGCGAATCGCCGGTTGCCGTCGATCACGCGATGCAGCCGGTCGAGCATCTCGTTGAGCAGCCGCGTCATGCGCCCGATCTCGTCGTCCGTACGCGGCGGATCGAGGCGCATGTCGATGTCGCCGGTGGCGATGCGCGCCGCCCGCGCCGTGATCTCGTCGATCGGGCCGAGGGCGCGCGAGGCGAGCAGGGAGCCGAGCCAGGCGGTGAAGGCCAGACCGAAGACCCACACCGCGATCAGGACCGCGGCGAGCCGGCCGAGCAGGGCGTCGAGCTGATCGGTGAACAAGCCGACCGCCGCGATGTACGGCGCACTCGCGTCGCGAATGTGCGCCGTCACCAGCCGGCCCCGTCGCCCGTCGATGTCCACGGCGACCACGCCGTGATCGTTGCCGCGGGCCCGCGCGAAGGCCGCCTCGTCGAGCACGCGCCGCCCGCGCAGGATCGACGAACCGAACACCACTGTGCCGTCCATCGCGTAGTACTGCACGAACTTGCCCGTGAACTCGCCGCCCCCGAGGTCCTCGATGGGAATCTCGTGCAGGTGCAGGGCGCCGCCGGCGTCGGTGGACGAGGCGATCTCGGTGGCCGCAAGCGTGCGCAGATTGGCGTCGAGGTCGCGCTCCGCGTAGACGCGCACGCCCATGTACACCGCGGTGTTGGCGCAGGCGAGCAGCAGCCCGAACGCCGCCGTCCAGCGCAACGTCAACCGCGCCCGGAACGAGAGGGGCTGGACGGTCACGGTTCTCCGCGCGAGAGCATGTACCCGAGGCCACGGATCGTCCGGATCCGGTCGGCGGCGGACGTACCCGCGAGCTTGCGCCGCAGGTAGCCCACGTACACGTCGGCGAGGTTGGAGCAGGGGTCGTACTCGCCGCCCCAGACGTGCTCGGCGAGCTGGTCGCGCGAGACGATGGTGCCGGCCCGCCGCATGAGGTACTCCAGCAGCCGATACTCCGTCGCCGTCAGGGGCACCGACACGCCGTCCACGGCGGCCTGGTGGGCCTCCTGGTCCAGGGTGAGCGGCCCGGCCTGGAGCACGGACGACAGACTGGCGGTGCGCCCGCGCCGGGTCAGCGCCCGCAAGCGTGCCACCACCTCGTCGAAGGCAAAGGGCTTGAGGAGGTAGTCGTCGGCACCGGTGTCGAGCCCTCGCACGCGGTCGCCGACCGTGTCGCGCGCCGTGACCATCAGGATCGGCGTGTCCACGCCCTGCGCGCGAAGGCGCCGACACACCTCGAAGCCGTCCTGCCCGGGCAGCATCACGTCGAGCAGGATGGCGTCGTACTCCCCGGCCAGGGCCTGCGCTTCGCCGGCGTCGCCGTCCTCGGCCAGGTCCACGAGGTGCTGGTCCTCGCGGAGGCCCTTCACGAGGAAGTGGCTGATCGTGGGGTCATCCTCGACGACGAGCAGTCGCATGGAAGCGGTCCTCGATCATTTCGTACACCACCGGCAGCACGATCAGCGTGAGCAGGGTCGCCGTGATGATGCCGCCGATGACCACCGAGGCCAGCGGCCGCTGCACCTCGGCGCCGGCCCCGTGCGAGATCGCCATGGGCACGAACCCGAGTGCCGCCACGAGCGCCGTCATCAGCACGGCCTTCAGCCGCGACTCGGCTCCGCGCAGCACGGACTCGTGCAGGGCGTGGCCCTCGGCCCGCAACTGGTTGATCGCGGTGACCATCACCACGCCGTTGAGGACGGCGACGCCGAAGAGCGCGATGAAGCCCACCGACGCCGAGAGGTTGAGGTTGAGGTCGCGCAGCCACAGCGCGGCAATGCCCCCGACCAGCGCGAACGGCACGTTGAGGATGATCAGGGCCGCCTGCCTCACGTTGCGGAACGTCACGTACAGCAGCGCGAAGATGATGGCGAGCGACAGCGGGATGACCAGCGCGAGTCGGGCGGTGGCGCGGGCCTGGTTCTCGAACTGCCCGCCCCATCGTACGTAGTACCCCACCGGCATCTTCACGGCGGTCATCCGCGACTGCGCCTCGGCGACGAAGCTGCCGATGTCGCGGCCGCGAACGTTGCACTGCACCACGAGGCGCCGTTGGCTCCCCTCGTGGCTGATGGCTTCGGGCGTGCTCGAGCGGCGGATCGCCGCGAGGCGCGACAGCGGCACCTTCTCGCCGCCAGGCGCGGTGATCAGCACGTTCCCCAGCGCCTCCTCGTGGGCCCGGACCGCCTCGGGGAACTTCACGACCACGGGGATCCGGCGCGGGCCGTCGAGCACCTCGGTCGCATCGGTGCCGCCCACCGCCGCCTCGACCACGCGCTGCACGTCCTCGACATGCAGGCCGTAGCGGGCAATCGCCTGCCGGTCGATCGTCACCTCGAGCTGCGACGCCCCCGAGAAGATCTCCACCTGCAGGTCGGCCACGCCGCGCACCTTGCCGAGGATCGCCTCGATCTCGCCCGCGAGCCGCTCCAGCGTCGTGCTGTCGTCGCCGAAGATCTTCACGGCGACGTCCGCCTTCACGCCCGACACGACCTCGTCGAGTCGCATCGCCATCGGCTGCGTGAAGTTGACCTGCACACCAGGCATCTGGCCGAGCGCCTCGGACAGGGCCTCGATGAGCGCGTCCTTGTCGCGCCCCGTCGTCCACGCCTCCTCGGGGTGGAGGTTGACGTAGACGTCGCCCTGGTAGATGCCCATCGCCTCGGTGGCCAGCTCGGGGCGACCGAGCTTGGTCACCACCTGCGACACCTCGGGGAAGCGACGCACGATGCCCTCGACCTTCGTCGAGATGCCCACCGACTCCTCGAGCGACACCGACGGCAGCTTGCGGGTCTCGATCAGCAGCGCGCCCTCGTCGAGGCGCGGCATGAACTCGGTGCCGATCCAGGCCAGCGAGGCGATGGCGGTGCACACCACGACGAGCGCCACGGCGATGGTGCGCAGGCGATGGCGCATCGCGTCGGCGAGGTGCCGGACGTAGCGTTCCCGCAGGCGCAGGAACCAGGCCTCCTCGTGGTGGGCGCCCTCCATCTTCAACAGCAGGGAGGAGGCGGCGGGCACGGCGGCCAGTGCCAGCAGCAGGGCGCCGAAGATGGCCGAGCACACCGTGATCGCCATCGGGCGGAACATCTTCCCCTCGAGTCCCTCGAGCGTGAAGATCGGCAGGTACACCGCGATGATGATCAGCACGCCGAACAGGATCGGCCGGGCCACCTCGATGGCGGCCGGCGTGAACAGCGCCAGCCGCATCCGGCCGGCCTCCTTCCGGTCGACTGGCATCACCGACTCGGCCTCGGCCCGTCGCCGGACGAAGTTCTCCATCATCACGACGGCGCCGTCGACGATGAGGCCGAAGTCGATCGCACCGAGCGACATGAGGTTGGCCGAGACGCCGAACAGGCGCATGCCGATGAAGCCGCACAGCATCGACAGCGGGATCACCGACGCGACGATGAGCGAGGCCCGCACGTCGCGCAGGAAGAAGAACAGCACGGCGACGACCAGCAGCGACCCTTCGAGCAGGTTCTTCCGCACGGTGGCCGCCGTGCGATCGATCACCTGCGTCTGGTCGTAGAAGGGCACCACCTTGACGCCGGCCGGCAGCGCCTTCTCGATCTCCGCGATCCGCACCTTGGCGCGGTCGCCCACGTCGCGCCCGTTCTCGCCCTTGAGCATGATGACCATGCCCGCCACCGTCTCGCCGCGCCCGTCGCGCGTCACGGCGCCCTGCCGCGGCATGGCACCGGTGCGCACGTCTGCCACGTCGCGCACCAGCACCGGCACGCCGTTCACCGCCGTGATGACCACCGACTCGATGTCGGCGTGGTCGCGCAGCAGGCCCACGCCCCGCACGGTGGTGCGCTCGGCGCGGCGCTCGATGAAGCCGCCGCTGAACGAGAGGTTGTTGCTGGCGATCGCCTCGAGGAGCTGCGTGAGCGTGAGGCCGTACCGCTCGAGCCGCTGCGGGTCGACCACCACGTGGAACTGCTCGGTGAGGCCGCCCCACGTGTTGATCTCGCTCACCCCCGGCGTGGCGCGGAGGCGGTTGCGGACCGACCAGTCGTGCAGCGTCTTGCGCGCCATCACCGAGGTGTCGTCGCCCTCGATGAGGTACTGGTAGATCTCGCCGAACGCCGTGGCCACCGGACCCAGCGTCGGCTCGGCGCCAGGCGGGATACGGCTGCGCGCCTCGTTCACCCGCTCGGTGACCAGCTGGCGCGCCAGGTAGACCGGCACGGCGTCCTCGAAGACCACCGTCACCATCGACAGCCCGAACTTCGAGATCGACCGGACCTCCTCGGCCCCCGGCGTGCCCATCAGCGCCGTCTCGATCGGATACGTGATGCGCTGCTCGACCTCGGGGGCGGCCAGGCCCGTCGCCTGCGTCACGACGACGACCTGGTTGTTGGTCAGGTCGGGAAAGGCCTCCACCGGGAGGTCCCGGTACGCGTAGACGCCGGTCACCACCAGCGCCAGCACGCACACGAGCACGAAGCCGCGCTGCCGCAGTGCCGCAGCGGTGAACCGTTCGACCAGGCCCATGCCGGTGCCGGTCATCACTCGCCTTCCGGGGACGCCAGCAGCTGCGACTTGAGCAGGAAGGCGCCGCGCGTGACCACGCGATCGCCGTCGACCAGCCCGCGACGGATCTCGACGCGGCCCTCGCGCTCGGCGCCGGTCTCCACCTCACGCGGGACGTAGCGTCCGTCGGCCGCCGGGACGAACACGACCCGGCGCTCGCCCAGGTCCTGCACGGCATCCACCGGCACGTGGACCATCGGCGCCGGCGCGATCCCTTCGAGCTGCACCCGCGCGAACATGCCCGGCTTGAGTCGGCCGTCGCCGTTGGCCACGCGGCAGCGCACCACCACGCGCCGGGTCGCCGCGTTGATGGTGTCGCCGATCAGCGTCACCGTGGCCGGGAACCGCTCGGCCGCGTACGCGGTCACCGCCACCTGCACGCCCGCGCCGACCTTGACGCGCGCGAGCACGGCTTCGTCGACCTCGGCCAGCACCCACAGCGAGGACGTGTCGCTGACCACGAAGAGCGGCGTGCCCGGCGTGACGGCGGTGCCCGTCGTCACGAGCCGCTCGAGCACCACGCCGGCCTGTGGCGTCCGCACCGGGATGATCTCGGTGGCCGCAGCCGTGGTCTCGTTGCTCGAGATGCCCAGGTGCTCCAGCGATTCGGTGGCACGCCGCACCTCCGCCTGCGCCATCGCGAGTTGCTCGGTGGCGGCGGCCCGCGCGGCGCGTGTCCGTTCGAGTTCGAGCGTCGAGGCCGCCTTGTCGGCCACCAGCCGCTCGGTGCGCGCGAGCGCATCCGAGGCGTACGAAAGCTCCTGCTCGACCCGCCGCCGGTCGGCCACGGCCTTGCGGTAGTCGCCCCAGCCGTCGTGCACCTGGTGGCTGTGGAGCCCGGCCAGCAACGCACCCTGCCTGACGCGGTCGCCGACGTTGGCGTGGGTCGCCGACACGACGCCCTCGACGAGGGCGCCGATGCGCGCCGTGCGGGTGTCGTCGAGCGCCACGGTGCCGACCGTCTCCAGGACGTCGCCGACGGCCTCGGCCTTCACGGCCTCCACGGTGATGCCCGCCAGCTGCTGCGAGGTCTTCGAGAGCACCACCGCCTCGGCCGGTGCCGGCGGCGCGGCCGCCGGCTCCTGCGGCGACGTGCCGGTGCACGCCACGCCGGCGGCCAGCGCGATCAGGGCCAGGCCCAGGCGGGCGTGGGGAAACACGACGGTCATGGCAGGGGATCCTCTCCGAGCGCCAGGCGGGCGCGGATGGCGGCCGTGGCGGCATCGAGCTGCACCGCCAGGGCCTCACGCTGGGTGTCGAGATACACGCGATCGGCGTCGACGAGCGCGAGCGCATCGCCCGTGCCCTCGCGGAACGCCGCACGGGCGGCTCGCTGGGCGATCACGGCAGGTTCCACGAGCTCGGTCGCGACACGTGTCGCCTGGTCGCCGAGAATCCGCGCGGCCAGCAACGCTTGCTCGACGTCGGCGCGGCCAGCAGCCCGCGCCTGCTCGAGCGCCAGCATCGCCGCGGTGACGTCGGCCTCGGCGCGCAGCCGGGCGGGGGCGTTGCGCAGCCCGAACGGCAGGTCGATCGAGATGCCGGCCGTGCCGGTATTGAAGCCCGAGGTGCGCTTGTAGCCGCCCGTGGCCGCCAGGGCCGTGCCGCCCAGCGCCCGTTCGGCCGCCGATGCGCCCTTGCGCTCCTCGAGCCATGCCGCCGCGGCGCGCACGTCAGCCCGCTGCTCGACGGCCGCTGCCACGTCGGCCGCGCCCACCGGCGGCACCGGCGGCACCACCACGCGCTCGGCCAGGGCCGCGCCGTCCTGCCCGACGAGCACGCCGAGCGTCAGCGCGCGCTGGCGGAAGTCGAGGTCCGCCCGCACATGGGCCACGCGCGTGCGGGCCTGCTCGGCCTCGAGCTTCCGCAGGTCGCCCTCCGGGGCCACGCCTTCCGCCACGCGTCGCCGCATCAGCTCCACGACCTCCTCGATGGCCCGCCCATGGACGGCCAGCAAGCCAGCGGCCTGGCGCGCCCGCGCGACACCCAGGTACGCATCGACCACCGCGAGGTCCACGCCACGCCGCTGCGCGTCGACTTCCTGCACGAGGTACGCGCGTGACGCCTGTGCGGCCGCGATGCGCGTCGACCGGCGCGCACCGAAGTCCAGCGGCTGCGTGAACCACGCGAAGGCGTCGTGCTGCAGGTCCTGCGGTCCCAGGTTCTCGATGGAGAGATCGATCGTGGGGTTGCGCCAGCGCCGCGAGGCCTCGACCACGCCGTCCTCGGCGGTGGCGCGTGCCTGCGCCGCCCGGACCGCGGGCGCGTGGGCGCGAGCCAGGGCCACGGCCTCGGCCAGCGTGAAGGGGGCGGCAGCCGGCGGCGGAGCCGGCGGAAGGGCGGCAGGCGCCATCTGGGCGCCGGCGGTTGCCGGGAGCCACAGGCAGGCCAGCAGCGCGGCGGACGCCATGCGCAGGTCCATCACCGCCCACTGTCGCAGGGCGGCGTGAGACGCGCATGAGAGGCGGCACTTGCCGGCCGCCTCCCCGGACGGCGGCGTGGCGTGAAGGGCGCCACCGTCGGGTGAATCCGATGCGCGCGAGGCGATTCGGACAGGGGCAATGCGAGATTCGAGTCGCAACAGTGGCATCAGGATCGACCAGCACGAGGCTAGGTGAATTCGGTCAGAAAGCCACAAGATGTGGCAACAGGCATGAATTATTCAGCCAGTTCCGACCCCTTTTTTCCGCCGGCCGACAGACTCTGTCTCATTTTTTGGCGCGGCACGGACCAGTTTCGCGTTATCTATGTCATGCAAACCCATGAAGCGGGCGCTGCCCGATTCCCCCACGCCCGTCGGACGCGATCGTCGCCCTGCGGCGCGCGCCGGAACCGAGTGACCGCTCTGATGCCCACGGCTTTGCCACGCCCATGGAGGAAGCCAGGTTCGTGTCCGTCACCCGGAAGGTGCCCATTGTCCTGAGCGAGTACCAACGCGATCAGCTGATTCGTTGGGTCTCCGCTCCCGCTACTCCCGCTCGCGTCGTCCGCCGCAGTCGCATCATCCTGCAGTTGGCTTCCGGATATTCCGTTCATCGCGCGTCTCAGGTCCTCAACATCAGCGAGCCGACCATCCGCCTGTGGCGGGATCGCTTCCGCTTCGGTGGTCTCGAGGCCATCACCACCGATGCGCCGCGCCCCGGCCGCCCTCGACGTGCCCGTGATCAGGCGCGTGAGCTCGTGACACAACGCCTCGCGCTCGTGCCGCCGGGGACGTCGCTCAGCGTCCGCGCCCTGGCACGCGATACGGGCCTCGGGCGTCACCTGGTGCAACAGGTGCTGCTCGACATGGGGGTGTTGCCCGACGCGTCGCGGGCCTCGCCGGCAGACGACGAGGAGTCCGAACCGGCAGTGTCCTGAACGCCACGCAGTCTCGCCGGCGGCCCTCCCCCGCCGTGCTCCCACCTCTCGGGTTCGCGTCCTCCCAACGTCTCCCCGGGCTCTCGACTACGCCACGCGTCTGTCCAGTCGCGCGTGTCGGCACGGCCGTTCCTCGCCCGCGCGCCCCGATCGGGGCAGGTGCGGGCGGTGGCCCGGTCGAGCCGATGCGGCGGCGCGTTGACGCGCACCGGTCCCCTCGCGCATCGTCGTCGGCATGATCACGTCCGTGATGCGTGTCGGTGAGACTGCCGCGATTGGCCTGGACGACCTGCTGCTCGACCTGTCGGGCCTGAAGGTCGGCGATGCCGTGCGCATCCAGTGGCACGAGGACGGCATGCTGGTGGTGACGCCCCTTGGACGCGCCGCCACGAAGCAGGAGCTGGCCGCGAGCATTCGCCGGGTGTCGAAGACGGTCGAGTCCGAGCCGGCCCCCTGAGGTCCCCACACGTCGGGATGCGCGACACGGTGTCTCATCGGTGGACAGGCCTGGTCGCGCGGGTGCGGCCGCCTGGCGCCCCTGCCAGGCCTTTGCGTCGAGGCCTTCGGCCCCGCTGGTGCGGCCGAGCAGCACGAGGCAGCGGGGGAGGCACCTCGAGTGCCGGGAAGTCGGCAGCTGCGCCGTATGGCAGGAAACCTGCAATCGGATGCCTGTCGTGGCTTACCCATCAGTTCACTTCCCGGCAGACCGTCGCGCCTGCCTCCGCACGGTCAGCCTCGGCGTGCCTGGGTTGTTGCTGTCGGGCTGGGCGCCTGCCTCGTTGCCGGGGCGCCCGGTGGGCATCGCCCTGCCACGCGGTGTCGGCCCCGTCTCGAAGGCGCTCCTTTCGGGCGTCGACCTCGGCGTGCATGACGTGACCGAGGCGGCGCGCCTCCTCGGCGTCTCGCTCGTGGTGGCTCGCGACGAGGCGGCCGCCGACGCACCCGACGCGGTGCCCCTCGTGGTGACCGACGCGGACGGGCCCGACGGCTGGACCGCCAGCGGCGCGAGCCGGCCGCGGATCCACACGTGTCGGCTGGCGGCCTGGCGTCGCGGCGCCTGGTCGGTTGCCTCGGCTGCACCGGACGCGTCGACGTGCGACTGGCACGAGGGACTGCACGCGTACGGGGCCGGCGCGCTCAACGCCCGATTCCAGCGTCGAGCCGGGTTCCCCATGGACGAGCGCGCCTGGCGCGGGTGGATGGCCGTGAAGGTGGCCTTCGACGTGGCGCTGCGGGCCGCCGCAGGCGAGCATGAGGTGACGGTGCTCACCTTCGACGGGCACAAGGGACGACCGCTCCGCTTCGGTGAGGATGGCCACCTCCGGCAGCCGACCTACGGACGCCCCCCGCGTGCCGCACGCGGCTGACGCCTGCTCTACACTGAGGCCTTCACGACAGCACGCGCGGGCACCCCTGTCCGCCGTCGGAAGGAGCGTCATGCGGCACACGGCACTTGGACTGGCTCTCGGGACCGGCATCGTCATCGGCGCGGCGGGCGCCACGCTCGCGCGCAGCGCAGACGACGTGATGGGATCCCGGGCGGTCGACTGGAAGGACATGACGGCTCGCGCCACCAAGGTGGGCGAGGTCCGCCAGGTGTTCGAGGACCGCACCGCGACGCTCGACGAACTCGAACTGCACATCACTACCCTGATGCCGGGGCAGACGCCGCATACCCCGCACAAGCACCCCGACGAGGAAGTGCTGATCATCCGTGAGGGCACCGTCGAGACCTTCCTCGGCGACCGCACGCAGGTGGTCGGGCCGGGGTCGGTGATCTTCCAGGCGGCCAACCAGCTCCACTCGATCAAGAACGTCGGCACCACGCCGGCGACCTATCACGTGATCAAGTGGAACTCGCCGGGGATGAAGCCGAAGAAGTGACGCGGGTCATGCCTCATTCGTCATGCCTCATGCCTCATGCCTCATGCCTCATGTCGAAGGCAGAAGGCAGAAGGCAGAAGGCAGAAGGTAGAAGGGGCAAGGGTAGAGGGCAGGGGGAAAGAGCCGATGAGCGTGGCGCCAGGTGGTTGCCGCGCCGCGACCCGACGACCGTCGCACCCGGCACCCGGTACCCGGCACCCGGCACCCGGACATAAGCTATCCAGCACAACATCATCCGCGCAGACCGCGCACTGCACCTCAGGAGTCCTCCCGCATGAGTGACCAGTCGAAGACCGATCAACAGGGCCTGCCTCGCCGCGAGTTCGTTCGCGCTGCCGGCCTGGCCGCCGCCGGCCTGACCATCGTTCCCCGCCATGTGCTGGGCAGGGGCCAGACGGCGCCGAGCGACCTCGTGAACGTCGCGGGCGTGGGCGTCGGCGGCATGGGGCGGTCGAACATGACCCAGCTCGCCAGCCAGAACATCGTCGCGCTCTGCGACGTGGACTGGGGCTTCACGCAGAAGGGCTTCGACGCCCTGCCGGCGCAGATCGGCGCTGCCGAGAAGCGGTTGGCCGAGGCCACGGGCGGCACCGCCGAGCAGCGCCAGCGCGCGCAGGCGACGCTCGATCTCCAGAAGCAGCTCTCGGCCAAGCAGGCCAAGGCGGTCAAGTACACCGACTACCGGGAGATGCTCGAGAAGCAGAAGGACATCGACGCGGTAATGATCGCCACGCCCGATCACCTGCACGCGGTGATCGCGACGGCGGCCATGAGCCTCGGCAAGCACGTGTACGTGCAGAAGCCGCTGGCGTGGTCGGTGGAGGAGTGCCGCGCGCTCTCGAAGAAGGCGGCCGACAACCCGAAGCTCGTGACCCAGATGGGCAACCAGGGGCACTCGACCGACGACGCGCGGCTGGTGAACGAGTACATCCAGTCGGGCACCATCGGCGAGGTGCGCGAGGTGCACGTCTGGACGAACCGTCCGCTGGCCTACTGGCCGCAGGGCATCCCGCGTCCCGAGCCCTCCAAGCTCACGGCGTCGCCCGACGCCAGCCAGCCGTTCAACCTGCGCTTCGTGATGGACAAGCTCGCGGGCACGCTCGACGCCAGCACGCACGCCGTGCCCGACAAGCTCAACTGGGACCTCTTCCTGGGGCCCGCGCCGCAGGTCGCCTACCACCCGGTCTACCACCCGTTCAACTGGCGCGGCTGGACCGACTGGGGCGTCGGGGCCATCGGCGACATGGGCGCGCACCTGATCGATCACGCCTACTGGGCGCTCGACCTCGGCTACCCGACGACGGTGGAGACGCAGTCGACGCCGTACAACAAGGCCACCTACCCGATGGCCACCACGACGTACTACGAGTTCCCCGCGCGCGGCTCGATGCCCGGCGTGAAGATGACGTGGTACGACGGCGGCCTGCTCCCGCCCAAGCCCGTGGAACTCGGCGCCGAGGAACTCGACAAGGGCGGTGGCGTGCTGTACGTCGGCAGCAAGGGCAAGCTGATGCACGCGACCTACGGCGGCAACCCGCGCCTGCTGGGTGCGGCCGCCAATGCACCCAAGCCGCCGCAGAAGTACAAGCGGATCCCGACGTCGCACGAGATCAACTGGATCGACGCGATTCGCGGCCGTCAGGAGGCCTCGTCGCCGTTCTCCTATGCCGCCCGCCTCACCGAGGTCATGTTGCTCGGCGTGGTGGCTCTCAATGCCGGCAAGAAGATCCAGTACGACGGCGCGACGATGAAGATCGCCAACGCGCCGGATGCCGAGCAGTTCCTGCGACGCCAGTACCGCGCGGGGTGGAAGCTGTCGTAGGGGAGCCACACAGGTAGGGCGCGGTGTCCCACCGCGCCGTTGATCATTACGGCCGGGTGGGACACCCGGCCCTACCTCAGAAATGCCGCGTGGCCGAAGGCCCGCGCCCCTGAATTTCAAATGTCCAATTTCAAATGGCCACCACGTGCATCACGCGGCGCGCGTCGCGGCGCGCGGTGATCGGCGGCGCCATGCCGTGAAGCGGCGCCAGGTGAGGGCGAGGCCGGTCCACACCAGCACCACCGCGCCAGCCGAGACGATCATCGCGATCGTCTGCCCGATCAGGCCGTAGTACTCGCCTGTGTGCACGTAGCGCATCCACGTGCGCCACTGCCGTCCCGGGCTCTGGGCCTCGAACCCTTCCCACTTCCGCGACCCGCCACTCGCGCGGTCGAGCGTGAGCGTGCCGCGCTTCTGTGGCTGCGCGCCCGTGCCCGTATCGATGCTCACCTGCACTTCCGCATCCGAGGGGCGCGGGAGTCGCGCGCTGATGATGGTCCAGCCTGCCGTGTGCGCCTCGGCCTTCGCCACCAGATCGCCCAGGGGGAGCCCCGGAGCCGTCACGGCCGCCGGGCCGGAACCCTGCGCCGGCGCGCCTTCGGGGCCGCCCGGACGGGGAGGGCCGCCTTCGCCAGGTCGTGGCGGGCCGGCCTGCTGCGGCGGCGCCTCGCCCACCATGCGGAACGTGAGGTTGCTGGCCCACGGATACCCGATGACCACGCCCGACCAGACGATGACGGCAAGCGGCACGAGGCTCCAGTAGCCGATCACGTGGTGCCAGTTGAAGTCGCGGGCCTTGCCGGCCAGCCCGCCACGGAACCAGAGCACCTGGCGGAACTGCGTCCACGTCCATGTGCGCGGCCACCAGAGGTAGAACCCGCTCAACACGATGAACAGGAACACCAGGTTGCTGACGCCCGTGACCATCTTGCCGGTCGTTCGCGCCGCATCCTTCAAGGCAAGCCAGCGGTGCCATTCCATCGTCGATCGGAAGAACGCGCGCGTCGATGCCGAGCCCGTGCCGAGGACCTCGCCCGTGTAGGCATGCAGGAACACGGAGCCCTCGCGCCCGAAGCTCACTTCGACGGGGGCGTCGACGGCGTTGCGCACGTTCACCGAGGCAGGCGTGCCGGCGTGGGAGGCGCGTGCCTTCTCGACGAGCTGCTCGAGGGGCAGCCTGGGCTGGCCGGCCGTGGCGGGCGCGCCGTGATAGCCGTCGGCCCACCGGATGATCTGCTTCTCGTAGGCGAGCAGGACACCGGTCACCGACATGAGGAGGATCACGAGCCCGGCCGCGACCCCCGCGCACAGGTGCAGCCAGAACACGACTCGACGAAGCGGCAACGTCATGCCCCGACCTTACCCGCCGCAGGCTGAAGGTTCAATGAGAAGCCCGGTATGCCGCCGTTTCTTCACTGGTGCGCAACAAATGCGCCCCGCCACCTGCCCGGATGCACCCGGAGACGGGGCTTCTCTCGTATTTGCTTCAGGACTCATGCGCCTGACACGCCTGCTGACCCGCGTCGTCCTGCTGATCGCCACCCTCGCGACCGTGCGAGGTGCCGCCGCCCAGCCCGCCCAGGTCCCCGTCCCGTCCTCCGGTCCACCCTCTGCGCCCAGCCCGGCCTCCGACCTCGACACCCTGATGGCCCGGGTGCTCACCAACCGCGATCAGTCGTGGCGCCGCTTGCAGGAGTACCTCCTCGCCGAGCGCGAGACGTTTCGCCTGATCGGGCCCGACGGCGGGGCGATGTTCGGGATGGACAAGGAGTTCCTCTGGGTGGCGCGGGAGGGACGCGCCGTCCGCAGTCCGGTGCGCGTCAACGGCGTCGCCGTGGGCGAGGCGAAGCGTCGCGAGGCCGAGGCCGACTGGCAGAAAGACGACGACGCGCGCGCCGCGAAGGCCGCCGAGCGCGCCGGATCGCAGAAGGCCACGGCCGCCGACGTCGAGGCTGCCATGCGCAGCGGCGAGCCGCGCTTCATCTCGGAGGTCCAGTTCCTCCGGTTCAAGTTCGAGCCCGGCAACTACTACTTCGTCGGCCGCGAGACGCTCGCCGGCCGCGAGGTCCTGCGCATCGAGTACTACCCGCGTCGCCTGTTCGCCGATGACGACGACCGGCACGCCTCCACGGACGCGAAGGGGGCAGGCGAGGCGAAAGGCACGTCCGATGACGACGTGCGCATCGAGCAGGCCATGAACAAGGTGTCGCTGGTGACGCTGTGGGTCGATCCCGGAGTGGACCAGATCGTCCGCTACACCTTCGACAACGTCGACTTCAACTTCCTGCCGGGCCGCTCCCTCGTCCGCGTCGATACGGCGAAGGCCACCATGACGATGGGCCAGCCGTTCCCCGGCGTGTGGTTGCCGGACTCGTTGACGGTGGAGGGCGCGCTGACCCTCGCGACGGGCAGCTACCGCGCCGAGTACGCCCGCCGCTTCCGCGATTACCGGGAGGCCGATGTCCAGGTGCGCTTCCGGGTGAAGGAGGACGACAAGTGAGGCGCGGCCTCGGTCACCTCGTGCGCCTCGCGCTGCTGCTTGCGGCACTGGCGCCCGTCCCGGCGAGGGCGCAGGCGCCGTTGGTGGTGGAAGAACTGCGGGTCCACGGCAACCACTCGACGCCCGACGACGAGGTGCTGCGCATCGCTGCGCTCTCGGTGGGCGCCACGCTCGAGCCCGGCGCCGTCGACGCGGCGCGCGATCGCCTCGTGAAGAGCGGCCGGTTCACGAGCGTCGAAATCAGGCAGCGCAGCCGCTCCATCGACGATCCGTCGCGCGTTGCGCTCGTGATTCTCGTCGCGGAACTGGCGTCCGTGCGTCCGGCAATCGACGTCGCCGTGCCGCCCATCCCCGGGCCGTGGGCCAGGCTCAGGAGCCAGGCGATGTTCCTGCCGATCCTGAGCATCGATGACGGGTACGGGTTCACGTACGGGCTGCGCACGTCGCTGGTGGGCGGGAAGCGCTCGGCCACCCGCGTGTCGATCCCGGCCTCGTGGGGCGGCACGCGCCAGCTCGCGATCGAGGCGGACCACACGTTCACGCGCGTGCGCCCGACCTCGAGCGACGTCGCCGCGCGCGAGAGCGGCCTCGTGTCGCGTGGGCTCACGCGGGTGCGGGGCGCTGCGGGCCTCTGGCGGCAGGAGCATCCGTTCTACGAGCAGGGGCAGTTCCGGCAGTACGTCGAGGGCGAGATCGCGTGGCGGCCCCGGCCGCTGATCGGGCTCGGCGCGACGGCGGGCACGGCGACGGTCGCGTTCGGTGAGGTGGACGACCAGATGACCAGCGGCGGGGTGTTCGCCGAACTCGACACGCGCCGCGACCCGCTGTTCCCCCGCAACGCGGTGTACGCACGCAGCGCCTGGCAGCGCGTCGCCTTCGCGCACCCTGAGCGATCGGGCGTGCCCGAGGGCAGCCGCGGCCGGTGGCGCCACGACGTGCGCGGCTATCTCGGGACGTTCGGGCAGCTCGTGATCGCCGCCCGCCTGCAGGCCGAGCTCTCCGATGGGCCGCTGCCGGCCTACGCCAAGCCGATCCTCGGCGGGGCCGACACGCTGCGCGGCGTGCGCGCCGGCTACGCCGTGGGCGACAACCAGTGGGCCGGCACGGTCGAGGCACGGCTGCCACTGACGTCGGTGCTGCGGCAGGCGAGGTTCGGGCTGCTCGGCTTCTACGACACCGGCGCGACATGGGATCACGGGCAGCGCTGGCGCGATGCCGATCGCATCGAAGGCGTCGGCGGCGGCGTCTTCATCGTCACGCCGGTCTTCCAGTTCCAGCTGAGTGTGGCGCGCGGCCTCGGTCTCGGTACCCGCGTCCACGCCAGCACGGGCGTCGCGTTCTGACCGCGTCCGCACGGTAGGGCGCGATGTCCCATCGCGCCGTTTGCCGTGGGGCAAGCGGCGGCATGGGGACATGCCGCCCTACCTGTGTGTCGCGGGCCCTGTCTTCCCCGTGCGCTAGCATGTCCTGCATGACGGCGGCGGAACTGCGGGCATCGGGCGATCGGCCCGGGGGACTGACGGACGCACTGATCGCGTTGTGGCAGGACGCGCAAGGCGACTGGGACGGCGCCCACGCCACCGTGCAGGACCTCGAGACGCGTGAGGCTGCCTGGGTGCATGCGTACCTGCACCGCAAGGAGGGCGATGCCTCCAACGCGCGCTACTGGTACTCGCGGGCTGGGCAGCCGGTGTTCCGCGGATCGCTCGATGACGAGTGGGACGCCATGGTGACCGCGTTGCTGGAGACGCACGGGGCGTAGGTGATGTTGCGTTCCGCCGCCCTCCGGATCCTCGCGCTCGCGGCGGTCGCATTCGCCTCGGTGCATGCCCAGCCTCCGGCTCAGGGAGATGCGCCGGCCGGCCGCGTGGTCCTCGTGAGCCTCGACGGCATGGGCACGCAGTTGTTCCGGGAGGATCCGGTCTCCGAGGAACTCCGTGCGCTCCGTGCCCTCCGCGCCCGCGGCGTGATGGCCGACGGCCTCGTGTCGCACATGCCAAGCACCACCGCCAACACGCACGCCGCGCTCTGGACCGGCGCGTGGGGCGACGTGAACGGCATCACGGCCAACGACATGCCCCTCGCGCCGCGCGCCTCGCACGCCATCGGGGAGCGGGTGTCGGGCTATCGCTCCGATGGCCTCCGCGCCGAGCCGCTGTGGGTGACGGCCGCGCGGCAGGGCGTGCGCACGGTCGCGCAGCAGGCCACGCAGGTCTATCCACTGACGAGGGAGTCGACGGGCGGACCGATGGCGACAGCGCCGGTGTTGCTGCACGGCTACCAGGCGCCGGTCGTCTCGCCCGCGCGCTGGTTGACGGCCGCGGATCTGTCGCCGACGCGCTGCCCGGACGATGGAGCCGTGACGTGCGTGCGGTGGCAGGCGGGGCCGGTGGCCTTCGTGGGCACGCTGCGCCGTTCGCCCGATGGCCTCGTGCTCGACGTGCGCGTCGAGGGAAGCGCGCGCACGGTGTCGGTGCGGCAGGCCGCGACCGAGTCGGAGATGCCGCGCGGTCGCGCGCTGGCACGCCACTTCAGCGACGGGCTGCTCGTGGACCTGCCCGGCGTGTCGCCGGTCATGGCGTATTTCCGCCTGTTCGAGGCCACGCCCGACGGTGGCTCCCTGGTGCTGTTCCAGTCAGTGCTGCAGGAGTCGGTGTTGTACACGGGACGCGAGGCGACCAGGGCGGAAGCGATCGCCTTCCTGGAGGTCGCGGGCGGGTTCGTCGGCAACGGCGACGACGAGGCGTGGGAGAAGTCGGGCGCCAGTGGTGTCTCGTTGTACCAGGGTGGCGACGGTACTCGAGAGCGCCGCTATCTGGAGACGCTCGAACTCGGCATCCGCCAGACGATCCGGCAGGCGGAGTACCTGTGGCGACAGCATCAGCCGCGGCTCCTGATCGGGTACGCGAGCATGCCTGACGAGCTCGATCACGCGTTCCTCGGCCAGGCGCGACAGGACGTTCGCTACGACCAGTGGCGGCGCTGGGGCTACCAGCTCGTCGATCGCGCCGTGGAGACGTACGTGGGTTTACTCGGCCCCGAGGATCACATGGTGTTCGTGAGCGACCACGGCATGGCGCCCGTGACGCACGAACTGCGCGTGAACCAGGTGCTCCGGGACGCGGGGCTGGTCGCCGTCGACGCGCGGGGACGCGTCGATGCCGCGCGGTCGCCGGTGGTCGTCACGCGCAACTGCCTGATCGTGCACGGCGACGACTGGAGGGGCGGGATGGTGCCAGCCGCAGAACGCGACGCCGCGCTGGGCAGGGCGGTGGCGGCGTTACGCGCCGTCAGGTCGCCGATTGACGGCGCACCGGTGATCACCGAAGCCTTGTCGTCCGAGGCCGACCGCGCGCGTCTCGGGTTCGGCGGCCCCAACGGCCACGACGCCTGCTTCGAGGTGCGGCCGGGTTACCAGATGTCCACGTGGATGGACGAGGGGCCCGCAGTGCGCGCCAGGCCCCGCGCGACGGGCGAGCATGGCTTCCTGCCGACCCGCGCCGACATGCAGGGCATCCTCATCGCGGCCGGGCCCCGGCTGCAGGCAGGCGGCGCGTGGCCGCGCCAGCGCGCCATCGACGTCGCGCCGCTGGTGAGCGACCTGCTGGGCATCACGCCCCCGCGCGACGCCCGCGGGCGGTCACCTCTGAGGTAGGGCGCGGTCTCCGACCGCGCCGTTTCGGGAGAGCGGCCGGGTGGGACACCCGGCCCTACCTTCCCCCTTCCACCTTCCCCCTTCCACCTTCCACCTTCCCCCTTCCACCTTCTGCCTTCTGCCTTCGACATGAGGCATGAGGCATGAGGCATGAGGCATGAGGCATGAGGAATGAGCCATGCCTACGACGCTGGCCTGAGCGCCACCTTCGCCACCGTGGCGTTCGGCGCGTCCACGATCGCCCCGTAGACCAACTGACGCAGCGTCATGTGCGCGTCCGATCCGGCGGCGGGCAGGAGCTGGGTCATGAACACGACGACCATCTTCTCGACCGGATCGACCCAGAACTTCGTGTGGTACGCGCCGCCCCAGCCGTACTCGCCGACCGACCCGGGGCGCCCGGACCGGCCCACGTGCTCGGTGATCTCGAACCCGAGGCCGAAGCCGAAGTTGCCGTTGGAGTAGAGCGTGCCCGCGTGGTTGGACGTCATCAGCTCCACCGTCTTCGGGCTCAGCAGCCGGGCGCCGTCGAGCGCGCCGCCGTTGAGCAGCATCTGCAGGAACCGCGCGTAGTCGATCGCCGTGGACACCAGCCCCGCGCCGCCCGAGTACGACTTGCGCGGGCCGTTGACGTAGTGGCCCTGGCCCATCCCCGGCTCGGGGGCGCGCTCGAGCGACCCACCAGCCTTGGGCATCGAGTACACCGTGGCCAGCCGATCGGCCTTCGCCGGGTCGACGTAGAACTGCGTGTTGGCCATCTTCAGCGGCTCGAAGATGCGCGTCCGCATGAAGTCGGCCAGCGACAGCCCGCTGGCCTTCTCGACGACGACGCCGAGGATGTCGGTGTTGAAGCCGTACACGTACTTGTCGCCGGGCTGCGAATCCATCGGCAGCTTCGCCAGCCGATCGATCGTCGCGCCGATGGGCTCGTCCTTGTCGGCGAAGTACCAGCCGATGACGCTGGCGGCCCTGTAGTCGGCCTCGAACGGGTTGCCGTTGCCGTAGGAGATGCCCGCCGTGTGGGTCAGCAGGTGGCGGATGGTGATCGGCCGCGCGGCCGGCGCCGTGCCGGCATTGCCCGCCGTGAGGGCTCCTGCGGTGGGCGGCACGACCACCGTCGTCTTCGCGAACGACGGGATGAAGCGCGACACCGGGTCGTCGAGGTGCACCTTGCCTTCCTCGACGAGCATCATGACGGCGACGCTGGTCACCGCCTTGCTCATGGAGGCGATGCGGAAGAGCGTGTCGGTGGTCATCGGCACGTTCTTCTCGACGTCGCGTCGCCCGGCGGCCTCGTGGTACACGACCTTCCCGTTGCGCGCCACGAGCGTCACGGTGCCCGCCACGCGCCCCTGATCGACCAGGCCCTGCATCGCGCCCGTGATGCGCGCGAGCCGGTCGGCTGCCATGCCCGACTGCTCCGGCGCACCGGCCGGCAAGCCCTGCGCCCCCGCGAGGCCGGCGACGGCCACCCACAACCCGAACGACAGCACACCCTTCCGGACCATCGGTTTCTCCCTGGACAGTCGGGTGCGGACCCCACCCCGGAGCCGGGCGGCGGCCTGCACCGCGGTGCTACCTGCGCCGGTCGAGCGCCTGCTCGAGCCCGGCCAGGCTCGCGACGAACGTGTCGCGCGCGTAGGCGTTCCGGCACCGCTCGTACAGCGGCGGGAACTCACGGCGCGTCTTCCTCAGGTACTTCTCGGCGAACTCCCGCCGCGTACCCACGATGCGCGCCACGTCCTGCATGTTGTCGGCCCGGTCCAGCAGCTTCAGGGCCAGGGCGTCCGCATCCTCGAGGATGTGGGCATAGTACGTCCCCTTGTCGGGGGTCGTGTCGTCGTCGCCGGCCTCCCACCACTTGGTGAGCAGGCGGGCGACGGTGATCGCGCGCTCGGGAAAGCCGGCCGCGCGCAGGTCGTCCCAGGTGAGGGTGGTGTCCTCGACGACGTCGTGGAGCAGGGCAGCGACGATCGCGGCTTCGTCGAGGCCGGCCCGGGCCGCGTGCTCGGCGACACGCAGGGGGTGGTTGATGTACGGGTCGGGCAGGCTGCGGCGGGTCTGGCCGACGTGCGCCGCGGCGGCATAGGTCGCGGCGCGCAGGATCGCGAGCATGAGGGTCATTCTAGGCCGTGCCACACTACGGCCGCGTCACGTTCCGCTCCCCGGCGACCACACACCGATGACCATGCGCACCCTGCTGCTCAGCCTTTGCCTCGGCCTCGTCTCCGTTCCCGCCTTCGCCCAGAACAACGGGCCGCGGGAGTACAAGGTGCTGGCCACGTCCAAGACATCGACCATGGAGAAGGAGATGAACGCGGCCGCCGAGGCCGGATACGCCTACGCCGCGGTGATGGGCGGCGAGACGGCATTCGGCGGCGCCGAGGCGGTCGTGGTCATGCAGAAGGACCCGAAGCCCTCCGCGAAGGTGTACAAGCTGCTGGCTACCAACAAGACGGGCACCATGCAGAAGGAATTGCGCGACGCGGCAGACCTGGGCTTCCACTACGTCGGCAAGACCGTGTTCTCGTCGATGTTCGGCGGCGAGGAGGTCGTGGTCCTGATGGAGCGCGACAAGGACAACCCGAGGCCGACCGAAGACTACCTGTTGATCGCCACGAGCAAGACGTCGACGCTCGAGAAGGAGCTCAACGAGGCCGGGGCCGTGGGCTATCAGGCCATCGACATGACCGTCGCCAAGACGGCGCTCGGCGGGCAGGAGATCGTGGTGCTGGCGCGGCGCGACAGGAAGTAGGACGAGCCTGCCTGGCCGGGCTCGGAGAGCCGGCCCTACCGCTGCATCCGCGACACCAGCACCTCGCCGGTCCGGCGCTGGATCGACCAGAACAGCGTCGGATCGGCGGGATCGAGCGCGATGCCCTGTCCTTCGCTCTCGACGGGCACGATCGCGTCGAGCACGAGCGTCGCCCCGGCCGTCGGCAGACGCAGCACGTGGAGTTCAGGGGCGTGGTGCCCGGCCGTGACCAGGCGCCCGTCGGGCATCCACACGCCCCCGGAGCTGCTCATGCCGTCCCAACGGGCCACCACGGCCTTCGGGAACGCCCAGGCGCCCGTTTCGCGCCACTCGGCGTCGTAGCGCACCAGCACGGAGTACTCCGGGCCCCTGCCAGGCTCGCCGTTCGGCGCGGGGTAGTGGGCGTACATCACCCACCAGGCGCCATCGCGCCGGTCGATCCACGTCGCCGACCCCCGCCCCGTGCCGACGGGAATGCTGCGCACGTGCCTCAGCGTGGTCGCGTCCCACACCTCGATCGAGCTCACCATGGGCACGCCCGGGTAGTTCGAGTGGGCGCAGTACAGCTGGCCGTCGATGACGACGCCGCTGTTGAGGTGGATGAACGGCCCGTCGGGGGCGTCCTTCCACTCGGCGACCTTCGCGCCCGTCGCCTTGAGGTACTTCCCGATGGCGCGATTGGTGATGGCGTAGAAGTGCGTGGCATCCACGGCCACCGCCTGGCGGGCCTCTGCGGCGGCGTATCGCCGAATCACGGCCCACCCTTCGACTCCGCTCAGTGCGAGGGCAGGTGCGGGCGCGGTGGCTGCCACCACGAGCGCACCGCACTGGAAGAGCAGCCGTCGCCTCCCGATCACGCCTTCAGCACCTCGGTGAACGCGGTGCACGCCTCCTGCATCTCCGTCATCGTCCCGATGGAGATCCGGGCGTGTGTGTCGAGCGGTGGAAAGGGCCGGCCGACGGCGATGCCGCGCGCCGCGCAGGCCGAGCGGAAGCCGTTCACCTCGCGGCCGATGTCGGCCATCACGAAGTTGGCGTGCGAGGGGGCCACGCGCGCGCCGCAGGCCTCGAGCTGCTTCACCGTGAAGGCGCGCACGTCGGCGTTTCTGGCCCGCTCGCGCGATTCGAGCGCCACGTCCCCGAGCGAGGCCACCGCGGCGTGCAGGCCGATCGTGTTCACGCTCATGGGCAGGCTCCAGGCGGCCAGCCGCCGGAGCGTCTCGGCCTGGCCCATCGCGTACCCGACGCGCAGGCCAGCCATGCCGTACATCTTCGAGAAGGTGCGGCTCACGATCACGCGCGGCGACTCGAGCGCGAAGGGCAGCGCCGACGCCACGCCAGAGCCATCGGCGTACTCGATGTAGGCCTCGTCGAGCAGGATCACGACGTCTGGGTTGCGTCGCAGGGCGTCGGCCGCGAAGGCCCGGACCTGGTCGAGTGGCAGCGCCACGCTCGTCGGGTTGTTCGGATTGCACAGGAAGATGAGGCCGGCGTCGGGCACGAGCTTCGCCATGGCCTCGAGATCGACCTGCAGGTCGGCGCGGACCGGCACCTCGTGTACCGGCCGCTGCAGCTGCCGCGCCCGGCGGGCCGGCTCCTCGAAGGTCGGCACCGGCGCGAGCAGTCCGCGGCGCGCATCGGTGAAGGCGAGGACTGCATTGAGCAGGACCTCCGACGACCCGCAGCCGACCAGCACGTTCGACGTCGCCACCCCCTGCCGCTTCGCAATCGCCGCCTCGAGCGTGCCGCCGTAGCGGAACGGATAGACGTGCGACAGGCTGGTCGCCTCGCGAATGGCGTCCATCGCCGCCGCACACGGCCCCGCGGCGTTCTCGTTGCTGTCGAGCCGCAG
>NZ_JBIINP010000144.1:0-10646 GCF_044337415.1 Luteitalea sp. | reverse complement strand
GGGCGATCGAGGCGCGCACGGCGACGCAGGAGCAGCTCGACAACGCCATCGGGCGCTTCTGGTGGACGCGCGAGCTGGCGCCTTGGCGGCGCTCGCTGCTCGAGGCCGCGGTCACCCGACGAGTCACGCTCGGCGGGCTCGATGATCAGGTCAGCATCACGTCCCGGTACGCGCTAGCGACACTGCCCGCGCTCGTCGCGTCGGCGTCGCCAGCGCCACGCGCCGCGGAATGCCGCGACGCCATCGACCGGCACCTGAACTGGACATACGACGCGACGCACCCGTTCGACGACGCCGAGCGACAGCGCTTCTACACGTGCGCGCAGGATGCAGCGACCGCAGCCGCGACCCTCCCGTCGCTGGACGCCTCGGACCGCGCCATGCTGGAGAGCCTGGCCAGATACGCGGGTCGGCAGCGCGCCGACGGCACGCCCGGGCGCGACGCGTCGATGTTTCGCACGCTGCAGTGGCACCTCGAACGCCTCCCGGCCAACAGCCGCGTCGTCGTGTGGACGGCGACGGTGCATGCCGCGAAACAGCGCGGCACGTGGCCCGAGATGCCACTCGGTGCGCTGGCTGCCGAGCGATGGAACGACCGCGTCGCGGCCATCGGGTTCACGGCAGCGAAGGGCACCACCGCGATGGCCGGCCGCCCTGCACGTTCGCTCACCCCAGCGGAACCGGGCTCGCTCGAAGCCACCGCCACGCGCGACACCACATGGGCGCTGCTCGATGCCACCGCGCTGCGCGGACTCGGGCAGGTGCCGTCGCGCCTGCTCGGTGGCGTGAGGTCCGCGACATGGGCCGACTCGTTCGACGCCGTCGTCGTGATCGGCGAGGAGATCGCGCCCACGTTCGATCCGTGGAAGTGAGCTGAGGCCGAGGGCTCAGGCTGGGACTTCGGTCAGGGAGAGCAGGTTGCCGTCCGGGTCCTTGAACCAGGCAACGCGCGCGCCGCCCGGGGCGTCCCAGATGTCGTTCGCATCCTGCTGCAGGAAGGGATAGCGCTCGAAGGCCACGCCGCGCGCGCGAAGCGACGTCACCGTGCCAGCCGCATCGGCCACCTGCCAGCCCAGGGCTGTGAACGGCTGCGGCTGAAAGTCCGGCACCTTCTGCACCCGCAACGGCGTGCCGGCCATGTCGAACACCAGCGAGAAGGCATCCTCCGACAGCAAGCGGAGGCCGAGCGTATCGCTGAAGAAGGCGCGAGCCAGATCGGGCCTGGCGGAGGCGATGAACGCAACGGGGGCACTGGCCTGGAGCATCGGGTGACCTCTCTGACATGTGACGAATCGCGTCCCTCACTGGCCCGCAGGCGGCTGCCACAGCTCGACCTTGTTGCCCTCGGGATCGATGACCCAGGCGAACGTGCCGTAGTCGGACTCGTCGATCTTGTCCAGCACGTTGCAGCCCTCGACCTTCAAGGCGTCAACCAGCGCACGCACGTCCTCGACGCGGTAGTTGATCATGAAGCTCGAGGTGCTGGGCGCGAAGGCGTCGCCCTGGTCCGAGCCAATCGACCAGATGGTGGTGCCGCCCACCGGCGTGCCGCTCGCGTCCGTCCAGGTGAACGCCGTCCCGCCCCATGGCTGCACGTCGATACCGAGGTGCCGCTTGTACCACGCCTGCAGCGCCGCGGCGTCCCGTGCCTTGAAGAAGATCCCGCCGATGCCGGTGACTCGCTTCATGTGACCTCCCTACTTCGCCCGCATCCTGTTGTTCCTCGCGTTGTGCTCGAGTTCGCACACACCCAGTGCCTCCATCAGCGGCGGCACATACACGGCGAAGCGACCGCGCAGGCCCTTCTTGAGGCCGTACCAGCCACCGATCGGGTTCTCGGCAGAGCGCCCCCAGGCTTCGACGGTCCCGTCCTTGGCGGGCTTCTGCTCATCGGCGCCGCCGAGTTCGACCCAGTCGCCCGCCGCCGTGAGCATGGCGTGCAGGTCGTCGATGCACCGCGCGTCGTAGTGCAGCACCGTGGTGCCCACCGTGCACACGAGGATGCGCATCCCGTCCTTCTCGTCGACGTGCATCGTGTACTCGGACGTGCCCGGCGGCGTCGTCAGCACCCAGGGCGTGTCCTTGGAGCGGTTCGGCAGGTGGCTCATTGATCGTCCTCTCGGAGTGTCGCCGTACGGGAGAGCGAGGGTCGCGAGGCGCGCGGCAGCGTGGCCGCTCAGTGAACGCGGTACTCCAGGGTCGTGGCCGCTGAGAACCCGACCAGCCACCGCAGGTAGGCGAACTGCGAGGTCCGAGTCGGCACGAATCCCAACCGCTCGTACAGTCGCCGCGCCCTCTCGTTGGTGTCGATCACGTCCAGGCGGATCGTACGGAAGCCCTCCGTCGCGGCGAACTGCGTGAGCCGCTCCAGCAACCTGGTGCCGATGCCAGCGCCACGTGCCATCGGCGAGACCGCGAGGCCGTCCATCAGGAGTTCTCCTTCCTGTCGGCCTCGATGGAACAGCGCCAGTACGGCGAGGGCGCGGATCGCAGCCGGTGTTCCCAGCCGCGTCCGCAAGAGCGCGAGGTCAATCCCCGAGGTCAACGCGCCTCTTCGGGTCGCGAAGCCCGCAATACCGAGCACGTGCGTCCCACGAAGGGCAACGAAGCCGTGGGAGGGATCGAAGCCCTCGGCGAGCACCCTCACGCGTGACGCCGCGTCGGGGATGGCGAGCGCCAGCTTGGCGCCGAACGCGGCGTCGTAGAGTCGCGCCACGTCCGCGCGCAGCGCGTCGGGGAACCCCCGGGAGATGGTGAGTTCGTCAGGAGTGCTCGATGACATGTGCACGGCCTCACATGCAGCCACCCACGCTGTGTTGAACGGTTGGATCTCTGGTGCGACCCTGACACGCGTCGCGGGAGGTCGTCAAGCAAGCGCGACAGTCCGAAGGCCACGGACGGTCGCATTTGTCACACAGTCGTCACAGGATAACGTCCTGAGGCCGGTCCACCCCTCCAACGAACGCGGCGACCCAGAACGCGAGCACGCGGGCCATGCGAAGCCGTGGTGACCAGTTCGATTCAGCAGACATGTCGTTCCCGGACCTCACGCCTCGAGCTTCGCCCTGATGCTCAGGTAGGTGGCCAGCGCCGTCTGCGCGACGACGCCCGCGGTCCACGCCATCGAGAGCGGTGGCGTGGCGAACTGCAGGAGCAACGCCGTCATGAACCAGAGTGCCGTCGGAATCGGCCGCACCAGCAGGCCGTTCTCGAAAGCGAACCAGCCCGTCCCCGTCGACACGAGCGCGGGGATCCAGAACATGAGTGTCCAGATGTCGAACAGCAGCGCCATGCCCTGCTTCCTCTCCGCTCACGGCTTCGACATGGTTGAACAACGGGCAGGAGCTCCCAGCCAGGTCGCGTGCGGCGACCGAAGGCGGCCTTCGGGTCGTTACTCGCGCACCTCTCGGAGACAGCCCACCGGGACGTCACAGGCGCTCCAGGCGCTTCAGATGCGTGCTGGCGCGCCCGGCCACCGATCGTCGTGGATCTCCTGCGAGTGCCTCCAGTCGTGGTCGGAGCCACGTCCTCAGCGCCGCGTCGTCACTCGCCCACTCGGTCAGCGCCTCCATCGTGGTGTTCAGGACGATCCAGTCGTGCCAGTCCTCGAGGTTGGACGTCAGCAGGCGCTTCGCACGGCGCTGCTGCGCGGCAGTCATTCGCGCCCACAGCATCCGGAACAGCGTCGCCAGCGTCCACTGCGTCGACGCCTGGCGGATGCGGGCGACGTCGTCGATGAGCGCGTCGATGTACGGGACAACCCACTCGGGTTCCTCGCGAGCCACGCGCTTCATCGCGTTGGACACCCTGAGCCGCACGATCTCGTCCTGGCTGAAGTAGCAGCTGTAGAGATCGGCGAGCCTCGAGGCATCGGCCAGCACCAGGTCGACCACTTCGACCGTGCGCCCGAGGGAGTTCGGGTGCCCCCCGGTGAGCATCTCCTCGAACTCCGCGTTCGGCGCAATCCGCTCCTTCACGCTGACCTCCGCGCGTGCACTGACGAATCTTCCAGGTCGCACCAGCTCCATCGCCGATCGACGGTCTCAACGCCTCAGCCGTTGCGCGTTGCTCCGTTCGAGGTTCCAGCCCGCGAGTCCACCGCCGCGAAATGCTCGCGTAGCCACCCGTTGACGCGAGCCGCGTGGGTGATCGGGAGTCCGTGCGAGGCATCTGCGACCTCGATGTACCGGGCGCCAGCGATCCCGTCGCGCAGGGCGTGCCCTGCCCGTGGCGGCGCGATTGGGTCGTGGGCGGCGTTCATCACGAGGGCCGGAACGCCACGCAATTCCTTCAGTCGCTCCGTCAGGTCGACTGCACGCATCGCCCGCAGCTGCGCCGCGGCCACTGGCGGCTGGTCGGCGAGATCATGGCCGAACAGTTCCGCGAGTTCATTGGCGTCGGCCGTGGCTCCGGGCGGTAGCACGAGCCGCAGGAACCCTCGGCGACGCATGGACCGGGTACCGACCCTCGACCGCAGGCCGAACCAGGCCATCCGCGGTGTGAGCGGCGCGACGGTCTTGTGCCCGGTGAACGTGCAGAGAAGCGACAGGCTCCGCACGCGGTCCCGGGCATCGAGCGCCAGTTGCAGGGCGACCAGCCCTCCGAGCGAGTGACCGACGACGTGCGCAGACGTGATCTGCTCGGCATCCAGCACCGCCCGCGCATCGTCGGCCATCTGGGCGACGGTGATGTTCGCGCCGACGGGCTGGCTGCGTCCCATGCCGCGATTGTCGAACGACAGGCAGGTGTAGCCGTTCGAGAGAGCGTCGGACTGCGGACGCCAGCCGCCCCCCTGCACCCCTACGCCCTGGATGAACAGCACCGCAGGGCCAGTGCCCGCGATCGAATACGCGATCCGACAGCCGCGATGCTCGACCACACGATCCACATGCCCCCCTCAGCACCGGCCGATGACCAGCCGCGGACACTCCGCGCTAGCCCGCGGCGGCAGGTCGAATGTTCTGGTTCGATCGAAACAGGTTCGCCGGGTCGTACCGTGCCTTGATGCGCGCGAGTCTCGCGTGGTTCACGCCGTAGACCTCGCGGATGCGCTCCGGGGAACTCGGCCCCAGGTAGTTCACGTAGGCCCGGCGCGCCCACGGCCGCAGGGCCGCACCGTACTCCGCCACCCACTGCTCCGCCCTCGCTCGCTCCTCGGGACGATGCCACTCGGCCGACACCAGGCTGCTGAGCCCCACGCCTCGCAGGGGATACGCAGTCTCGGTCATTCCGGTTCGCGCCGCCACGCCGTTCGAGAGCCCCATCAGGATGTCGCCGACACCGCGTCCGGCGATCGCCGCGCGCGCCAGCACGTCCACCAGCCGATCATCGGTGAGGCCCTCGAGGAACGCGCCGTCGACGGCCAGCGCCGTCGTGGCCCACACCTCTCCCTGCGGTGTGGGGGTCGATGTCCCCATGACAGGCTCCACGGACTTGAACGCGGCCTTCCACTTCGCGAGATACGAGGCCGCGGCCTCGGGGGTGCCATAGTGCCCGCAACCGACCATGGCGCCCGTGTCCTTGTCGACGAGGAAGAGCGCACGCACCTCGTCAGGCGTGTCGCGAATGAGCTCGCCGAAGGTCCGCAACGCGCCCGCGATGTCGTTCCATCCGACTTGAAAGCTCGCCCGTTGCAGGGTCAGCAGCGGATGCAGCCGGAAGTCGAGCCGTGTGACGACGCCGAAGTTGCCCCCGCCGCCGCGAATCGCCCAGAAGAGGTCCTCGTTGCGACCGGGCCCGAGTTCCAGCACGTCGCCGTCGGCGGTCACCAGTTGTGCGCCGATCACGTTGTCGCACGCCGTGCCGTACAGCCCGCGGGGCGACGTGTCGCCGCCCGCCAGCGCGAGGCCCGCGACGCCGACGTCGCCGCACGCGCCCATGGGCGTGTGGAGTCCCAGCGGCAGCGTCGCGGCCAGCAGCTCCTTGATTCTGGTTCCACCACCTACCGACACCACTCGGCGGTCCCGATCGACGGTGACCGTGTTGAACGCGGCGAGATCGACCTGCAGGGCGCCATCGGCCACGCCGAACCCGGCGTAGCTGTGCCCGCCACCACGGATCGCGACCGCGACATCGTGCCGCCGCGCGAACTCCACGCAGCGCCGCACGTCGTCCACGCCCTCGCAGCGCGCCATCGCCAGAGGACGACGGTCGTAGGCGAGGTTCCACACCTTCCTGGCCTCGTCGTAGAGCGGCGAGCCGTCGCGCAGGAACCGGCCACGAACCTGTCGGGCGAGCGCGTCGAGGTCGGCTGCGGCCCCGTTCGACGCCAGTGCAGCCGAGGCGCCCGTGTGCGCACAGGCCCCCAGCGCCAGCGCGCCAGCACCCGCGACTCCTCTGGTAATGAAGTCGCGACGGGTCCACGAGGAACGATGGCGTCGATCAGCAGGCATCGATGGGTACCAGCGGACTATTCGCCCTTGAGCTGACGCTGGTACTCGGCGGCGTCGAAGTGGCCGTCGGACTTCAGCAGCAGGCCGTTGGGTCCGAACGTCCACCGCTCGTACCCGGTCAGGCGCACCGCACGTCCCGTCCCGCCGGGGCCGGTGTTCGTGCCGGTCCATATCCAGTGGAAGACGGTGACGTCCCCCTCCTGCTGCAGGGACTCGAGCCGCACCGTCATGTCGGGGAACGCCTCCATGTACGCGCGTGCCGTCGCCACGACGGCCGCCCGTCCCTCGGACGCCGATCCGTTCACGACGAGCGAACCGTTTTCCTCATAGAACTCCCCGAACGTCACGGGATCCTTGCCGCTCCACGCGGCGGCATACCGGGTCGCAAAGCTGGTACGGTCGACGGTCGACACGGGCGCGTCCTTCCGAGTGCAGGCCAATGAGATCGAGAGCACGGCCATCGCCGCGCAGACGAGGAGCCACGTGCCGCGAACGCGCGTTGCCAGATGCATGGGTGCGGCGATGGTAGGACGATCATGCTCGATGCGGCAATCCTTCATCGCTCTGGAACGTCGAGGTCCAGGGTCGATGGCGTCTTCTCGACGAAGTAGTAGTGATTCCCGCCCTCGTCCTGCGCGTCGTCGACCCACGTGAGACCAGCGTCGCGCAGCAATCGCTCATAGGCTGGCGCCCCGAGCGACTGCGAAGGACGCCCCGTCATGGCATCCAGCCACTCGAGGGGCTGGCTTGGAGCCGTGAAGAGGAAGCGCCCGCCGGGCACGAGCGCGCGGGCCACCTTGTCGATCACGAGCGCCTGCGCCCCGGGTTCCAGGAGGAACAGCAGGCCCCAGGCGAGCACGCCATCGAAGGTCCGGCCGAAGAACTCGGACGCTTCGACCGTGGAGTGCTCGATCGGCACGCCAGGAAAGCGCTCGCGGAACGCTGCGACCATCGTCGCGGACGCCTCGACGGCGCAGGTCGCGAGACCCGCTTCCTGCAGGATCCGTGTGCCCGGCTCGCCGGGCCCCGAGCCCAGGTCGAGAACGGTGGCACCTGGCGGAAATCCCTGCGCCCATGCGCGCACCGTGGCGGCGCCGATCGCATCGCCGACGATGGGTCGCGTGCCGCGTCCGGCCACGTAGAGGTGCGCGATCGCCTCGTAGCCGTTGGATCCATCAGCGCTCACCGGTGTCGACCTCGCGCGGAGAGCACGGGCCAACGCCGCGACAGGCCGACAGCGTGCGCGAGGCCGATGAGCAGGCAGATGCATGAACTCCAGACCCAGAACGTGGGACTGTTGCCACCCGGGGCAAGGGCTGCCAGGAAGAAGCCCCCCACACCCCGACACAGGTAGACCGCGGACACGGCCACCATGACGGTCTTCAAGAACGGGAGCACCGGGAGATACCCGGCTGCCGACGCAGCGTAGGCGGCCCACACGGCGAGGACGAGCGCGATGCCCAGCGTGATCGTCGCGGGATACCAACTGCCACTCGCGGCCAGGCGGGCCATGCCCTCACCGGCGCCGAAGAAGCGGTACCAGGACGGACCGCCGGCGATGATGGCGACGTGCGTGAGCGCCGCGGCGGCGCTCGATGCCGACGCCAGCAGGAGGAGGCCTGAGCCTGCAGGGACTGGCCGACGCCAGCACTCGCTCGCGACGCTGTGCATCACCGCGTGGATCGTAGCGCCTGCAGCCACCACGTGCCACACGACCGCAAGGGCGATGGCGTGGTTCGCCATCGTGGAGAGATTCGCGAGGATGTCGCTGGGGCTTGGCAGGTCAGGCCTCGACTCCTTCTGCGATGCTGCGGTGGGCGCATCAGCGCTCGGCCCGCTCCTTCACGCCGAGCAGCATGCGCCGATCCATCGCGAAGCCGATCGGCTCGATGGCCGCGCCGAACGCGAGCCGGGTGGCGAGATCCTCGGAGGTCGCCGTACGGTAGCGGCTGATGAAGCGGCAACGGTTCGGCCCGAGCGGCTCCAGGAAGAAGAGCCACGTCGTGTCCACCCAGGGTTTCCCCTCGGCCCGTGCGGCCGGGTCGGGTGCGCCGTGGGCGAGCCAGTAGCGGCCCCCCTCGACCTCGACCACGGGGATCGCCGGCATCTCCGGGTGGAGCCGGAGGCCGTCGCCGACCTTCACCTCCCATTCCGGGTGCACGCGCTCGGCGTTGCGGACGTCGCAGCCCGCCAGGTTCTCGAGCCACTGGTAGCTGTAGAAACCTCCCTTGTCGGCGCCGATCTGTGCGATCCACGGCCACACCGCTGCGGCGGGCGCGTCTATCTCGACGCCGTGGGTCCACGAGGAACTCGGCACGGGGACGCGCTCGTCGCCCGGATAGGGTCGCGCCGCGATCACGTCGTCGACACCCCAGCGCCGCTGCCCTGCGCGCAGGAACGGTGTCAGCATGGCCGATGCCGCGACGGCGGCGCCGCCGATCCCTTCGACGACGTCGCGCCACCCGTCTCTGGCGCGGCCCTCCGCCCTCCGTTTCAGGTTGTGGAGCTGCACCGTCTCCATGAGCTGATGGGCAGGCATCATCCACGACGCGTGGAGCTTCAGGTGCGGCGAGAACGCCGCCCGGGCCCGGACAGTGAGGCGCGTGTGGGCGGCGTCGAGAGGCTCGAGCGAGAAGGCCCAGGTCACGTGCCAGAAGCGCTCCGGCCGGGCGCCCGCGAAGGGGAGCTGGCGCTTCGCCTCTGGGTCGAAGAGGCCGCCGAGGACGAGCGCACGGTCTGGATCGATCGACAGGACCTCGAAGCCGTCGGTGCCGTCGGGCGTCGCCGGGATGATCTGCCCCACCGCCAGGTGCTGGAACTCGGGGTGGAGCTCGCGCGCGCTGGGCACGCCGGCGTTGTCGAGCGAATCGAGCGAATAGAAGCCGGCGCGCCCGCCCCCCATCTGCACGAGCCAAGGCCAGATGCGCTCCGCGGGCGCGGCGATGGTGACGCCGTGCGAGACCTGGCCGCTCGCGTCCGCCAGCAGCGCATCGCCGGGCAGCGGCCGCTCGTCCTCGCGGTCCTCGGGCCTCCCGTGCTCACGCACGAGGGCGCCGAGCAGGGTGCGGCGGATCAGGTGCGACCCCGGCCCGACCACGAGCCAGTAGCGACGGAAGCGCTCCCAGGAGGCGTCGTCTGTCGCGTCAACCCGCACCTCCATGTCGACTCGACTGCCGCCGGTGCCCCACGGCGACACGCGCAGGGCCCACGCCACCTTCACCCAGCCGGCCTCCGAAAACGCGGCATAGGCGGCGGCGTCCGCAACATGGACGAACGGGATGTCGAGCTGCCAGACCTGCCCGATGGCGCCGACCACCACCTCGCGCGGATTGTCGATGAGGACCTGGAAACCTGGGCGATCGGGCGAGGAGGCGAGTGCGTCGATGCGCAACTGGACCTCGTCCACGGTACCCGTGATGCGCGACGGGAGCGTCCGGATGGCGAAGAGCGCCTTCACGAGTCTCGACTGCGCGAGGTCGCCGTGGCGGACAAGGGCCCAGGCCTCCGCTTCGGGCAGCGCCAGCTCCACGCCGCTCAGCTCGAGTTTTCGCGGCATCGGCAGAACCAGGTCGAGGGCGGTCATGGTGATCTCTACGTCGTCAGATGCGAACGAATCAGGGCTGCAGGGTCGCCCCAGGTGCATGCAGACACGTGCATGCAGGCTCGACACTGCGCATCCCCGCGTGGATCGTGTGCCCTGCCCTTCCTGGGGCCGGCCCCGTCGACCGTGGCGAATTGCGGCGGGCCGTCGCCCCAGTCACTGGAGGGAAGCTCGATCATGGTGCCGTGTACCCGTCGTCTGGTGGTGGCGAGTCATCGTCAGGGCGGTGCCCGAAGGAGAAGATGGTGACTGGAGCCGGGTCGCCCCCAAGGGCGCGATAGAACGCGAGCGCGTGGTCATCCTCGTCGTCTGCCGGGACGAAGGCGACGAGCACGCCAGCGGCAGCAGCCTCGCGGCAGAGGGTCTCGACAAGGAGCCGCCCTACCCCGCGGCGCTGGTAGGCCGCGTCCACGGCGAGGTCGTAGATGAACAGTTCGCGTGTCTCGTTGCGCGTCATCGGAAGCACGTGCGCGGTGATGCCGCCGATCGGCCTCGCGTCTTCGAGCGCAGCCATCGCCCAGAAGTCGGCGCGTTCAAGCAGCGACGCGACATACGCCGCGGTGAGCTCGCCGTCGCCTTCGGCAAAGACCTCGGCCATCAGCCGGAACGTCTCGCGTGCGAGAGCCACATCGGCCGGACCGAGCCGCCTGACC
>NZ_JBIINP010000368.1:0-2923 GCF_044337415.1 Luteitalea sp. | reverse complement strand
GGTACCCGGTACCCGGCCCCGAGTCGTTCGCGCCGCGCCTCGGCAGCGTTGTCCTGTTCGATGCGCTCCCTTTACGCCCGCCTGCACGATCGCTACTCGCCGGACCGGCGCCACGGCCTCACCCGCCGGGACATGCTTCGGGCGTCGCTGGCCGCCGGGGCGGGGCTGCTCCTCAGCAGCCAGGGGTTCGCCCAGACCGGCAGCCGCGGCCGCGTCATCGTCGTCGGCGCGGGCTTCTCGGGGCTGGCGGCGGCGTTCGAACTGGTGAGCGCGGGGGTGGACGTGCAGGTGGTGGAGGCGCGCGCCCGGATCGGCGGCCGCGTGCTCTCGTTCCACGACTTCGTGCCCGGCAAGGTGGTGGAAGGCGGCGCGGAGCTGATTGGCGCCAACCACGCCCTGTGGCAGGCGTACGCGAAGCGGTTCGGGCTCACCACCACGCTGATGCAGGAGGCCGACACGGTGCTGCCCGTGGTCGTGGACGGCACCGCGCTCACCGCGGCGCAGGCCAAGGAACTCTTCGACGAGATGGAAGCCGCGCTGGCGACGATGAACGTCGATGCGCGCAGGGTCGACGCGGACCGCCCGTGGTTGTCGGATGATGCGGTGGCGCTCGACCGCAAGACGGTGGCCGACTGGATCGCCGGGTTGTCGTGCTCGCCGCTGTGCCGTCGTGCCGTCGACGTGATGCTGACGGCCGACAACGGCGTGCGCACCGAGTGGCAGAGCTATCTCGCGCACCTCGCGATGGTGAAGGGCGGCGGCATCGAGGCTTTCTGGACCGACTCGGAGACCGAGCGCTGCACGCAGGGCAACCAGGCGCTGGCCGGCAAGCTGGCCGACGGCATCGGCCGCGACCGCATCACGCTGAAGACGCCCGTCACGCACGTCACGCGCGCCTCGTCTGGCGTCACCGTGCGGCTGGCCGACGGGCGCACGCTGGAAGGCGACCACGTGGTGATCGCGGTGCCGCCGACCACCTGGAACCGCATCGCGTTCGATCCGGTGCTGCCGGCCCACATCCATCCGCAGGTGGGCTCCAACATCAAGTTCCTGATGCGCGTGAAGGGGCCGTTCTGGAAGCGCGCGGGACTGTCGCCCAACCTGTTGTCGACCGGTCCGGTGCAGATGACGTGGGAGCAGACCGAGGGCCAGCGCGGGCCGGGCATCGGCATGAATGCCTTCTCGGGCGGTCCTGCGGCCGAGGAGGTGCGCGCGTGGACGCCCGAGGAGCGGACGCGCCGCTACATGCAGGTGCTCTCGCCGGTCTACAAGACGCTGCCGGCCTCACTGGTCGCCACGCGTTTCATGGACTGGCCGGGCGACGCGTGGACCAAGGGCGGGTACTCGTTCCCGGCGCCCGGGCAGGTGATGCGCGTCGGGTCGACGCTCTGGGATGGCCTGGATGGCCGCCTGCACTTCGCCGGCGAGCACTGCGCCTACGCGTTCACGGGCTACATGGAAGGCGCGCTGCACTCGGGCGTACACGCGGCACGACAGATTGCGTCGGACCTGGGCGTAGAGGCCAAGGTGGCCATGGCAATTTGAAATTCGACATTTGAAATTGTCGCGGCGCGGGCCTTCGGCCACGCGCCTCGGGATGCCCCGCGCGCGCGAAGGCCCGAAGGCCGAGCCGCCAGGAATTTCGAATGTCCAATTTCAAATTGCCGGGGTCGTCTCCAGCAGCGCCTCGATCTCGTCGAGCGCAGGCACGCCGCCGATCGCGCCGGGGCGCGTGCAGCTGAGGCCCGCCGCCGCATTCGCGAAGCGCAGCACGTGCTCGGTGTCCCAGCCCTGCAGCGTCCCGTAGATGAAGCCGGCGCGGAACACGTCGCCCGCGCCCGTCGTGTCCACCGCGTGCACCTTGAAGCCCGGCGAGTGGATGAAGCGCGTCCCGTCGAGCGCCACCGCGCCCTCGGCGCCGATCGTGGCGCACAGCAGGCCGTCGTGCGACTCGCGCAGCTGGCGCAGCGCCGTCTCGAGATCGGTGGCGCCGGTCAGCGCCGGCGGCACGTGCTCGGCAAAGATCGGCACGGTCACCGCCTTCACGAGGTCGATGGTGCGCGGCGTGAGGCGATCGATGTCGCTGGTCACCACCAGGCCGGCATCACGCGCGATCGTCGCGGCGACGATGGCCGCCTCCTGATCGACGTCGTCCACGTGCAGCAGGCGCGCCGAGACGATGGCCCGCTCGGGGATCTCGTGGTGGCGCAGGTGGAGCTTCTCGTCGCGATCCCAGAGGATGATGCGCTCGCCCGAGACCTCGTCCACCATGATCACGGCGTACTGGTTGCGGGCGTCCTTGATGATCGCGTCGGTGCAGTCGACGCTGTGGTGCGCCAGTTCCTTCCGGATGCGCCGGCCGTTGTCGTCGGTGCCGGTGGCGCCGAGGTACTTGGCCCGCAGGCCGAAGCGGGCGCAGGCCACGAGGGCCGTGGTCATCTGGCCGCCGCAGCTGATCGTCTCGCGGCTGATCCGCATCTTCGCGAACGTGCCGCTCGCCTGCGGCACGGCCGGCAGGCGGTAGACGAAATCGACGGAGTTGGCCCCGAGGCCGACCACATCCCAGCGGGCGTCTGACGCGGACGTAGGCACGGTCGCCAAGTATACGCTCGGGGCGGGCGACCGCCGGTCAGCGCGGCCGGTCGATCAGGTGACGGATCTTGGCGATGAGATCGGTCGGCGTGAAGGGCTTGCGCAGCAGGTGCGCCGGGTCGACCGGGCGCTGCAGGAGCGCCTCCGAGTACCCCGTCATGAGCAGCACGGGCAGCGAGGGCCGTCGGCGCGAGATCTCGGTCAGCAGGTCGTCGCCGCTGCGGCCGGGCATGACCACGTCCGACACCACCACGGCCAGGCTCGGATGGTCGACGTAGCGCAGCGCGCTGTCGACGTCGGGCGCCTCGAGCACCTTGTAGCCGTACTCGCG
>NZ_JBIINP010000143.1:0-10648 GCF_044337415.1 Luteitalea sp. | reverse complement strand
CTGGCCGCGCAGAAGAAGGCCGCCTACCTCGCGCACTACGACCGCGAGCAGACGGCCGGGGCGTGGCACTTCCTCACGGGGCGCAAGGCCGAGATCGACCGCCTGGCGCAGGCCGTGGGGTTCTCGTACACGTACGACGAGAAGACGGACCAGTACGCGCATGCCGCCGGGCTGTCGATCCTGACGCCCGACGGGAAGGTCGCCCGGTACCTGTTCGGGATCGACTTCGCGCCGCGCGACCTTCGCCTCGGCATCGTCGAGGCGACCGATCGGAAGATTGCGACGCCGATCGACAGCGTGCTGCTGTACTGCTACCACTACGACCCCGCGGCGGGGAAGTACGGGCTGATGGCGATGAAGCTGGTGCGGACGGCCGGGGTGGCGTTCGTGCTGGCGATGGTGGTGGGCTTCGTGGTCCTGCGGCGGCGTGAACGCCGCGGCCTGTACGGCGGGGGCGCCCCGGTGGGCGTGCCGCCGGGTGCTTCACACAAGGCGTAAGTCAGAGGATATGGGCGGCACCTTCACTCTCTTCCCGTCGCAGGGCTCGACGCTCGCAGGTCGCGTCGACAACCTGTACTTCTTCATGCTCGCGGTCACCCTGTTCTTCACGGTGCTCGTGGCGGCCCTGGTGGTGATTCTCGCGCTCAAGTACCGTCGCAAGCAGGCGGACCAGGTGGGCGCGAACATCCACGGCAGCACGGCGCTCGAGGTGATCTGGACCGCGATCCCGCTGCTCATCGCCATGGTGATGTTCGTGTGGGGCACCAACGTCTACTTCGCGCTGGCCAAGCCGCCGGCCGAGGCGATGGAGGTGTACGTCATCGGCAAGCGCTGGATGTGGAAGGCGCAGCACCTGACGGGCCATCGCGAGATCAACGAGCTCCACATCCCGGTCGGTCGCCCGGTGAAGCTGCTGATCTCGTCCGAGGACGTCATCCACAGCTTCTACATCCCGGCGTTCCGCCAGAAGATGGACGCCGTGCCCGGCAAGACCACGACGATGTGGTTCGAGGCCACCAAGCCCGGCGAGTACAAGCTGTTCTGCGCCGAGTACTGCGGCACGCAGCACTCCGGGATGATCGGCAAGGTGGTCGCCATGGAGCCGCGCGCGTACCAGCAGTGGCTCGCGGCGGGCGCCCCGGCGGGCACGCTCACCTCCAACGGTGAGCAGGAGTTCGCCACGCTCGGCTGCGTGACCTGCCATCGCGAGGACGGCAAGGGCCGCGGGCCGTCGCTGGTCGGCGTGTTCGGCAAGCCACAGCAGCTGGCCGACGGCTCCAGCGTGCATGTCGACGAGGCCTACCTGCGCGAGTCGATCCTCAACCCGCAGGCCAAGATGGTGGCCAACCACCAGCCGATCATGCCGACGTACCAGGGACAGATCAGCGAGGACGCCCTGGTCTCGCTGATCGCGTACATCAAGTCGCTCGAGAAGCCGGGTGCCACGCCGGCTGCCGGGGCGGCGGGCACCCACGAGGCGGCTCCGGCCGCGGGCACGCACTAGGACACGGCCATGCACGACGTCAGAACTCCCGACCCCGCTTCGTCCGCCGGCCAGGCCCCCGCGATGCCCGAGGTGCACTACCTCAACGCAACGCATGGGCCGATGTCCTGGTTCTTCACGAAGGACCACAAGCGCATCGCGCTGCTGTACCTGTATTCGGTCTCGGCCTTCTTCCTTGTCGGCGGCATCTTCGCGATGCTGATCCGGCTCGAACTCGCCACGCCGCGGGGTGACCTGCTCACGGCCGAGACGTACAACAAGGTCTTCACCGCGCACGGCGTGGTGATGGTGTTCTTCTTCCTGATCCCGTCGATCCCGGCAATCCTGGGCAACTTCCTGGTGCCGATCATGATCGGCGCCAAGGACCTGGCGTTCCCGCGGATCAACCTCGCCAGCTGGTACCTGTACATGATCGGCGGCCTGTTCGGCATCGCCGCGCTGGTCTCGGGTGGCGTCGATACGGGCTGGACGTTCTACACGCCGTACTCGACGCAGGCCTCGAACACGCACGTCGTGATCACCGGCCTCGGCGCGTTCATCGCCGGCTTCTCGTCGATCTTCACCGGCCTGAACTTCATCGTCACCATCCACACGATGCGGGCGCCGGGGATGACGTGGGACCGCCTGCCGCTGTTCATCTGGTCACACTACGCCGCCAGCCTGATCATGATCCTCGGCACGCCGGTCATCGCCGTGACGCTGCTGATGGTCGTGCTCGAGCGCACGCTGGGCCTCGGGTTCTTCAACCCGAACCTCGGCGGGGACCCGGTGCTCTACCAGCACCTCTTCTGGTTCTACTCCCACCCGGCGGTCTACATCATGGTGCTGCCCGGCATGGGCGTCATCAGCGAGATCATCGCGGCGTTCTCGCGCAAGCCGGTGTTCGGCTACAAGATGGTGGCCATCGCCAGCCTCGGCATCGCGCTGGTGGGCTTCCTCGTGTGGGGCCACCACATGTTCACGACGAGCCAGTCGGTGCTGGCCGCGATGGTGTTCTCCATCCTGAGCTTCCTGGTGGCCATCCCCTCGGCCATCAAGGTCTTCAACTGGACGGCGACGCTCTACCGCGGTTCGGTGGAACTCGCCTCGCCGATGCTCTACGCGCTCGGCTTCATCGGGCTCTTCACCATCGGCGGCCTGACCGGCCTGTTCCTGGCGGCCATCGGCCTCGACATCCACGTCCACGACACGTACTTCGTGGTGGCGCACTTCCACTACGTGATGGTCGGCGGTTCGGTCACGGCGTACCTCGGCGGCCTGCACTACTGGTGGCCGAAGATCACCGGCAGGATGTACTCGGAAGGCTGGGCCAAGGTGGCGGCCGTGTTGGCCTTCGTGGGGTTCAACCTGACGTTCTTCCCGCAGTTCGTGCTCGGGTACCTCGGCATGCCGCGGCGCTATCACGCGTACCCGACCGAGGAACTGTCGTGGCAGGTGCTCAACATCCTGTCGTCGGCCGGTGCGTCGATCCTGGCCATGGGCTTCCTGCTGCCGGCGTTCTACCTGACGTACTCGGCCATCAAGGGCAAGCCGGCCGGTCCCAACCCGTGGGGCGCGTATGGCCTCGAGTGGGAGACCACGTCGCCGCCGCCGACCGCGAACTTCGAGGTCACGCCGATCGTGACCAAGCCCGCGTACTACTACGCCCCCGAGGAGCACTGAGGTGAGCCACTCGTCCGCGCACGCCGCGCATCACCCGGCGCTGCAGCACCACTTCGACACCCTCGAGCAGCAGCAGAACGCCAGCACGCTCGGGATGTGGATGTTCCTGGTCACCGAAGTGCTGTTCTTCGGCGGCTTCTTCATGGCGTACATCCTGTACCGCTGGATGTACAACGCCTCCTTCCACGAGGCGAGCCACGAACTGAACGTGTGGCTGGGCCTGTTCAACACGGCCGTCCTCATCGGCAGCTCGCTGACGATGGCGCTGGCCGTGCGGGCCAGCAAGACGGGCGAGAAGTCGGCGCTGGTCTTCTTCCTGATCGCGACGCTGGTGCTCGGCAGCATCTTCCTCGGCGTGAAGGTGGTCGAGTACTCCGAGAAGTTCACGCACCACCTCGTGCCGGGCAAGCACTTCGCCTTCCACGACGCCAACCTGAAGAACGGCGCGGAGATCTACTTCTCGCTCTACTTCGGCATGACCGGCCTGCACGCCACGCACATGATCCTCGGCGGCTTCGTGCTCGTGCCGCTGATCTTCATGGCGATGAAGGGCAAGTTCTCGCCGGCGTGGTACACGCCGATCGAGCTGTTCGGCCTCTACTGGCACTTCGTCGACATCGTCTGGATCTTCCTGTTCCCGTTGCTGTACCTGATGTGACGGTCCGCCTTCGCCCCGATCGGGGCTTCGGCGGGACGGATGCCTCGGCGCCCTCGGCACCCGGCGGCTACTGGTCCTCAAGCGTTAAGCGTTAAGCGTTAGGCGTTACCGAATGTCACACGTCGCTCCCAAATCGCAGCTCTTCGCCGTGTTCGCGGCCCTGATGGTGCTCACCGTCGTCACCGTCCTGGTGTCGCGCGTGGACCTCGGCGACTTCAACCTGCCGGTGGCCATGCTCGTGGCCGTCACCAAGGCGCTGCTCGTCATCCTGATCTTCATGGAAGTGAAGTACAGCCCGAAGCTGGTGCAGGTGACCGCCGCCGCCGGCTTCCTGTTCTTCGGGATCCTCATCTTCTACACGATGACGGATTACCTCAGCCGTAACTTCCTCGGCGTCGCCGGCCGCTGAACCCCGCGCCAGCGCGCCCCTGTGCATGACGGGCGCCGACCACGTCCGAGCGCTGCTGGCCACCATGGCGTGGCCCGCAGCCGCGGCGACCTCCCTGGCCGTCGCCCTGTGGCACACCGACGCGACCAGCGGAGGCCTGCTCCTGGTCGCCTGCGGCACCATGGCCGCCTACGGTCTCGATCGCCTCATCGATCGCCGTGAACTCGATCCTCCTGAACTCCGTCGCACGCTGAGGATCGCGGTCCTGCTGGCCGCAGTAGGCACCGGCGTGCTCGCCTGTTCCAGTTGGTGGCGATTTCGCGCGTGCGCCGTCCTTGCCGTGATGGCCGGCGGATACGTACCCCTCAAGCGCCATATCCCGAAGAACGTGCTGACCACCGTCGCCTGGACGACAGCCGTGGCGACCCTGCCTGGCGCCGGCTCTCCGCCCGCTGATGCCGCCTTCGGCGCCTCCGTCCTGGCCGTGGCCGCCATCATGGCCGCCAACACGATTCTCTGCGACGTGCCGGACGTGGAGGCCGACCGGCGTGCCGGCGTGCGCGGCATCACGCCGCGCCTCGGCGCGCGCGCGGGGAGCGTTGTCGCCGCCGGGTTCGGCGTCGCCGGCACCCTCGTCGCCGTGTCGGCCGGGCGATGGGGACTGGCGCTGACGGCGACGACCCTCGCGGTGCTGGCCATCGCCCTCGGCCGACGACCGGAACGCCTGCAGATCAGGCGGATCGCCGACGCCGTGGTCACCGTCCTCCCCGGCCCGTTGGCGATGCTGCTCAGGTGAACGCCCGGATTCGGTAGCCGTCGCCCCCCACCCGCGACCATCACCCGCCACACCGTAGCCGTCGACTGGCACACCGTAGCCGTCGTCCTTGGGCGACGGTCAGCGACGCTCCCGGCCGGCCACCCGCCGGATCGGCTAGGTCTGCGCGGAGACGCAGGTACCATCAAGGCATCAGCTCCCATGCCGATACCTGCCCTGCTGGCCGTTGACGACGATCCGGGCGTTCGCGCAGCGATCCAGCGCGACCTCCGGCAACACTACGACGAGGACGACACGCCCGAGGACCGGCAGTTCGAGGTGCTCGCCGTCGACTCCGGAGCGGCGGCGCTCGACCTGATCGCCCGCCTGCGACAGCGACGGCAACCCGTGGCGCTGGTCCTGTCTGACGAGCGCATGCCCGGCATGGGCGGCGTGGACCTGCTGACCCGCGTGCGCGAGGTGTCGCCCGAGACCAAGCGGGTGCTGCTCACGGCCTATGCCGACACCGACGTCGCGATCCGCGGCGTCAACCGGGCGCGTCTCGACCTCTACCTCACCAAGCCCTGGAACCCGACGGAGCTCTTCTCTCCACTCGACGACCTGCTGTCCGCCTGGCGTGCCGAAGCGAGCCACCAGCTCGATGGGCGCGCGTTACTGTTCGGCGATCGCTGGTCACGTGAGTCCTACCAGCTTCGCGAGTTCCTGGCCCGCAATCGCGCGCCGTACCACTACCACGACACGGCCACCGCCGACGGGCGCAGCGCGCTGTCCGATCTCGTGGGTGAATCCTGGCCCGCGCTGCCCCTGCTCGTCACGCCCGACGGCACGCGTCTCGAGCGTCCCGACGTGCAGGCCCTGGCCCGCCATCTCCATCTCCAGACCCGCGCGGAACTGGAGCGGTACGACCTGGTGGTGGTCGGCGCCGGCCCCGCCGGCCTGACCTCGAGTGTCTACGGCGCCTCGGAGGGCCTGCGCACGCTGCTGCTCGACCGCGATGCGCCGGGGGGCCAGGCCGGCCTCAGCGCACGCATCGAGAACTATCTCGGCTTCCCGGCGGGCCTGTCGGGCCGCGACCTGACGACGCGCGCGGTGGCGCAGGCGCGCAAGTTCCACGTCGAGATCGTGAGTCCGCAGGCGGCCACGGCCATGCACGTCGAGCACGAGTACAAGGTGCTGCGCCTGGCCGACGGCAGCGAGGTCCAGGCCTCCGCCGTGGTCCTCGCCATGGGCGTCCAGTGGCGGACGCTGGAGGTCGACGGCCTCGACAGGTTCACCGGCGCCGGCGTGTACTACGGCGCCTCGATGGCAGAGGCGCGCACCTGTCGCGACGAGACGGTGTACGTGGTCGGCGGTGCCAACTCGGCCGGACAGGCCGCGCTGAACTTCGCGGAGTTCGCGCGCAAGGTCGTGATGCTCGTGCGCGGCCCCGACCTCTCGGCGTCGATGTCCGAGTACCTGATCCACAACATCGGCCAGCGCGACAACATCGAGGTGCAGCCCAACACCTGCGTCGTCGGTGCCGGGGGCGACGATCGCCTGCGGACGCTGACGCTCGCCTCACCCGACGGCCAGGGCACCCGCACGGTCGCCGCCGCCTCGCTCTACGTCATGATCGGCGCCGCGCCAGACACGGACTGGCTGGGCGAGGTGGTCGCCCGTGATGCGCGCGGCTACATCTACACCGGCCCCGACCTGCCGCGCCCCGCCGGCAGCGCCCGACCCGTGGGCTGGACCCGGAGCCGCGACCCCTGGCTCCTCGAGACCTGCGTGCCCGGGGTGTTCGCCGCCGGCGACGTCCGCAGCGGCTCGGTCAAGCGTGTGGCCTCCAGCGTCGGCGAGGGCGCCGTCGCCATCCAGTTCGTGCACCAGTACCTCGCGGGGAAGTAGATGACCGACGCCTTCACGCAGCCGCTCGTCGAGGCGCTCTCGCGCATCACCGTGCTCGACCAGGCCGACGCCGCGGGGCGCGAGTGGCTCGCCGCGCACGCCGAGGAGCGGACCTACGAGGCCGGCGAGGATCTCTTCGCGCCCGGGCAGCCTGCCGAGTGGATGCTGCTGCTGCTGGCCGGCGAGGTGCACATTCTCCAGCCGGACACGGGTGAGCCGTTCATCTTCGTGCACGAGGGCGACGTGAGCGGCGTGCTGCCGTACTCGCGCATGGCCACCATCCGTGCGCACGCCCGGGCCGTGCGCCGCAGCCGCGTGGCGCTGATCCACAAGCGCCATTTCGCCGAGCTCCTCCGTGAACTGCCCGATGTCGGCGAGCGGCTCGTCTGGATGATGGCCGACCGCATCCGCGAACAGGCCGTCAGCGAGACCCACCGCGAGAAGTTGATGGCGCTCGGCAAGCTGTCGGCCGGGCTCGCCCATGAGCTGAACAACCCCGCGACGGCCGTCCAGCGCGCCGCGGCCCAACTCGGGACGTTGCTCACCGACCTGCAGGTCTCGGCGGCCGGCGAGTCGCCCATCGGCACGCGCCTGTGCGACGCCACGGCGGAGGAGCCCGACCCGCTCGCACGCGCCGACAACGAGCGTGCACTCCGCCAGTGGTCGCGCACCGAAGGCCTCGACATCCCCCGAGACGCGCTCGCGGCGCTCGCCGACGCCGGCCTCGGCGTGCAGCAGGTCACCGAACTCATCGCGGGCGTGCAGAAGGAGGCCATCGCCGCGCTGATCGTCCGCACGACGATGGCGTGGCGTGCGCGGGTCCTCGTGAGCGACATCGAGCGCGCGACCACTCGCATCGCGGATCTCGTCGGCGCGATCAAGGAGTACTCGTACCGCGACCAGGCCGCGGTCCAGACCATCGATCTGAAGGCGAGCCTCGAGCGCACCCTCACCGTCTTCACGCCGCGCCTGAAGCACGGGGTGACCATCGAGCGGACCTACGAGCCAGACCTGCCCGTCATCGAGGGCAACGCCGGAGAGATCACGCAGGTCTGGACCAACCTGATCGACAACGCCGTCGATGCGATGCAGGAGCAGGGCACCCTGCGCGTGGGGATCCGCCACGAGGGCGACGCCGTGCTGGTGACGATCGGCGACAGCGGCCCGGGCATCCCCCCGGACGCCGCCCGCCAGATCTTCGAGCCCTTCTACACGACCAAGCCGATGGGCGAGGGCACCGGCCTCGGCCTCGACATCGTCAGGGGCATCGTGCGGCGCCACAGGGGCAGCGTGCGGGTGCTGCACTCACGGCCCGGCGACACCGTGTTCGAGGTGCGGCTGCCGACGGGCACTGCCGCGAAGGAGGAGATCGATGGCGATCACGTGCCGGCATCGTGATCAGGACGCGCACCCGCAGCCGCGCACCGATGGCTGCGAGGAGTGCCTGAAGATGGGCGACCACTGGGTGCACCTCCGCCTGTGCCTCGTGTGCGGGCACGTCGGGTGCTGCGACTCCTCGAAGAACAAGCACGCCACGAAGCACTTCCACACGACGGAGCATCCGCTGGTGCGATCCCTCGAGCGGGGCGAGGGCTGGGCGTGGTGCTACGCCGACGAGGAGTTCTTCGAGCAGGCCTGACGCCGCAGGCGGCGGGCCTGCTCGTCCGCCGAAGCCTTGGCGAAGGAGGACCCAGGGCGTGCCCTGCGGGCCGGGCTCGGAGAGCCGGCCCTACCTTCGAGGGTCCGCCCTGCGTCCCGTGTCACGATGCCACGGTGTCGGCGCTTAGCTGCAGCGCCAGCTGCTTCAGGAACAGGCCGACGTCGGTCACCACCCCCACCGTCTGCGCCGACCCGCGATCGGAGAGCTTGGTCACCACCGCGGGGTTGATGTCCACGCACACCACCCTCACCCACGACGGCAGCATGTTGCCGACGCCGATGGCGTGCAGCATCGACGACAGCATCACCACCAGCCCGGCACCCTCGAGCAGCCGCGCGTAGCGTTCCTGCGCCTCGATCAGGTCCATCACCGTGTCGCGCAGCGGCCCATCGTCGCGGATGCTGCCCGCCAGGACGAACGGCACGCGGTGCGTCACCACGTCGTACATCAGGCCGCTGGTCAGCACGCCCTTCTCCACGGCCTGGACGATGCCCCCGGCCCGGTTGACGCGGTTGATGGCCTTCATGTGGTGCTTGTGCCCCTCGTGGACAGGCACGCCCTGCGCCAGATCCACGCCGAGCGAGGTCCCGAAGAAGCACGATTCGATGTCGTGCACGGCAATCGCGTTGCCGCCGAGCAGCGCGTCGACCCATCCGTTCCGCACCAACTGCGAGAAGTACGGGGCGCCGCCGGTGTGCACCACCACGGGGCCCGCCACGAAGACGATGCGCTCACCGCGCGCGCGCACGTCGCGCATGGTCTGGGCGATGCGGGTCACCGTCGCCTCGACGCGGCGCTCCGACGAGATGTCGTTGGCCATGAACGCGAAGTGCTGGCGGTCGCGCTCCTGGAACTCCGGGACGATGCGGATGCCGTCGGTGCCGCAGACGACGCGGTCGCCGCGGCGGACGTCGCGGAGCTTGCGGCAGACTGCCCCGCTCCTGTCTGTGCTGACGACAACGATGGCGTCCATTCGCTGCTGCGCCACGTCCAGCCAGCGGCCATCGACCCTGACGGCCGTGCGGTGGTTGGTGGTGGAGTAGAAATCCTCCGGAACGGCCCCGTCCATGTCGGCGACCCTGATCAGGGCATCGACCTGGTTGACCGGCGCGCAGCCGAGCGGTAGCAGGGCCTCGAGGATCCGGTCGAGGCCGTCGGGCGAGGTCGCGGAGACACGCAGCACGAGTTCCGAGAAGTCGTTGTTGGTGCGCCCAATCTCGAAGCGCTGGACCTCGAAGGCGCCCTCGTGGGCGATGACCGCATCGAAGATCGTGTTCAGCAGGCCCGAGTCGATGAGATGGCCGCTGGCCTCGACGACGACGGAAGTTGTGCCCTTCATGACCGAAGAGTATGGCAATTCCGTGGCGATTCCCAACGTCGCGTCAGTGATTTGTCCCGTGTCCCTTGAACTATCTGCCGGTCTTCCGTAACCTTTCTCATCTTTTCACCATGGGGGAGGACTGCATGACAGCAATCTTGAAGGGGACACTGACGCGTGTGGTGTGCGCGTTGGCGATCCTCGCGGCCACCGGATCGGCGGCGTGGGCCCAGTCTGGCCTGGCGACCGTGACCGGTATCGTCTCGGACGGCCAGGGTGCCGCGGTGCCGGGGGCGTCGGTGACGGCGACCAACACGGCGACCAACGTGCCGTACACGGGCGTCTCGAACGAAGCGGGCGTGTACACGATCAACGCCCTCCCGCTCGGGAGCTACCAGGTGAAGGTGGAGCTCTCGGGCTTCAAGACCGTCACCACCACCGTGAGCCTGTCGGCCGGGCAGACCGCCCGCGTGGACACCAGGCTCGAGGTCGGCAACCTGACAGAGTCGGTCGAGGTGACGGCCACCAGCGCGGTGCTGCAGACGGAGAACGCCGTCGTGGGCGCCAAGATGGAGCGTGACCAGGTCGAGAAGCTGCCGATTCAGGGCCGCAACCTCTCGACGGCCTCCCTCTACACGGCCGGTGTCACGACCCCGAACCCGTCGTCGTTCAACAGCCTGAAGAACACGGGCGGCGGTCGTCCGTACGTCAACGGGCAGCGCGAGCAGGCCAACAACTTCATGCTCGACGGCGTCGACATGAACGACGCGATCGACAACCTCATCGCCTACCAGCC